>NZ_JBRRDR010000006.1:0-140576 GCF_056759755.1 Stenotrophomonas sp. STEN046 | reverse complement strand
CGCCGGGCGCCACTACCAGTAGCAGCCACGCATGGGGTGTAGATACGGCTGAGCGCGGAATTGTGGCGGGGTGGGGGGGTGGGGGCCAGCAGGACCGTTGGCGCCATGGATGGCGCCATCGAGCCCCCATGGACGGGTTCACGGCGTGTCCTGCTGGTCCCCACCCCCCCGCCAGCCCACAGAATGCCTGCTGTTGCTTTAGCCGTTGCTGTTGCCGTTGCCTTGGCCTCGGCGGGTGCCGGGCGCCGCCCGGCCAAAGCCCATCCCCCGCTTCCGGTACAATGTCGGGCCCGTTTCCCAACTACGGTTCCCCGGACATGATGGTCCTCGAGGGCGCGCCCGCCCTGTCGCCGTTCCGCCGCGAACGTCTTGAATCCCGCCTGCAGTCCATCGCGCCCTCCCTGCGCATCAGCGGTGCCTGGCACGTCTACTTCGTGCAGGCCGAGGGCGCTGCCGCCCCCGACGTCGATACCCTGTGCCGCATCCTCGAAGCCCGCCCGCAGGCCGAGGCGGTTGCCGACGGTGCGGTCAGTCGCATCGTGGTACCGCGCCTGGGCACGCTGTCGCCGTGGTCGAGCAAGGCCAGCGAGCTGGTGCGCGGTGCTGGCCAGCCGGTCAGCCGGGTCGAGCGTGGCCTGCGTATCGACGTGCAGGGCTGGCCGGCCGATGCCGCCGCCCAGCAGGCGCTGGTCAAGGCGCTGCATGACCCGATGACGCAGTCGGTGCTGGAGACCGTCGAGCAGGGCCAGTCCCTGTTCTCGACCCCGGCCCGTGGCGAACTGGAGCGGGTGCCGGTGGACCAGCTGGAGGCCGCCAACCAGCGCCTCGGCCTGGCCATGGCGCAGGACGAGATCGACTACCTGCGCGAGCGCTTCAGCGCGCTGGGTCGTTCGCCGTCGGACGTGGAACTGATGATGTTCGCGCAGGCCAACTCCGAGCACTGCCGGCACAAGATCTTCAATGCCAGCTGGACCATCGACGGCCAGGACCAGGAACGTTCGCTGTTCCGGATGATCAAGAACACCCACCAGCAGACCCCGCAGCACACGCTCAGCGCGTACAGCGACAATGCCGCGGTGATCGAAGGGCATCCGGCGTCGCGCTATCGCCCGGACCCGGCCAGCGGTGAGTACCGCAGCGAGCCGACCGTGCCCAGCGCCTTCCAGATCAAGGTGGAAACGCACAACCATCCGACCGCGATCGCACCGTTCCCGGGCGCCTCGACCGGCGCCGGCGGCGAGATCCGCGACGAAGGTGCGACCGGCCGCGGTGGCAAGCCGAAGGCGGGCCTGAGCGGTTTCTCGGTCTCGCACCTGCGCATTCCCGAACTGCCGCAGCCGTGGGAGGCGCCGCGCGCGCTGAACCCGCGCATGGCACCGGCACTGGAAATCATGACCGACGGCCCGCTGGGCGGCGCCGCGTTCAACAACGAATTCGGCCGCCCGGCCCTGCTCGGTTACTTCCGCAGTTTCGAGCTGCCCGAAGGCGCCGACCTGGTGCGTGCCTACGACAAGCCGATCATGCTGGCCGGTGGCCTCGGTGCGATCGACCGTGTGCAGGTCGACAAGATCCTGCTGCAGGATGGCGATGCGGTGATCGTGCTCGGTGGCCCGGCGATGCTGATCGGCCTCGGCGGCGGTGCCGCCAGCTCGGTGGCTTCCGGCGAAAGCGCCGAAGACCTCGACTTTGCCAGCGTGCAGCGCGATAACCCGGAAATGGAGCGCCGCTGCCAGGAGGTCATCGACCGCTGCGTGGCGATGGGCGCCGACAATCCGATCAAGTTCTTCCATGACGTCGGCGCCGGTGGCCTGTCCAATGCCATTCCCGAGCTGCTGCACGACTCCGGCGTGGGCGGCATCATCGATCTGGGCAAGGTGCCGACCGATGACCCGTCGCTGTCGCCGATGCAGTTGTGGTGCAACGAGTCGCAGGAACGCTACGTGCTCGGTGTCGCGCAGGAACGCCTGGCCGAATTCGCCGCGCTGTGCGCGCGCGAGCGCTGCCCGTTCGCTGCGGTGGGCGTGGCGACTGCGGCCGAACACCTGGTGGTGGCCTACGGCGCTGTGCCGGGCAACATTCCGGCCGATGCGCCGATCGATCTGCCGATGGACGTGCTGTTCGGCAAGCCGCCGAAAATGCACCGCGATACCGCGCATCCGCCGGCACCGCGCTGGCCGGCGTTGAAGACCGGCGGGCTGGACCTGCAGGAAGCAGGCCTGCGCGTGCTCGCGCACCCGACGGTCGCGTCCAAGAACTTCCTGGTGACCATCGGTGACCGCAGTGTGGGCGGCCTGACCGCGCGCGAGCAGATGGTCGGCCCGTGGCAGCTGCCGGTGGCCGATGTGGCAATCACCCTGGCCGACTTCAACGGCGTGGCCGGTGAAGCCATGGCGCTGGGTGAACGCACGCCGCTTGCGCTGCTGGATGCCGCGGCATCGGCACGCATGGCGGTGGGCGAAGCGCTGACCAACCTGTGCGCGGCCCCGGTCGATGCGCTGGACGAGATCAAGCTGTCGGCGAACTGGATGGCCGCAGCTGGCCACCCGGGCGAAGACGCGTTGCTGTACGACGCAGTGAAGGCCGTGGGCATGGAACTGTGCCCGCAGCTGGACATCAGCATCCCGGTGGGCAAGGACTCGCTGTCGATGCAGGCGCAGTGGCATGACCAGGGCGAGGCACACAAGAGCGTGTCGCCGGTGTCGCTGGTGATCACCGCGTTCGCGCCGGTGGCCGATGCGCGCCAGCAGCTGACCCCGCTGCTGGACCGTGACGTGGACAGCGAGCTGTGGCTGATCGGCCTCGGTGCCGGCAAGCAGCGCCTGGGCGGTTCGATCCTGGCCCAGGTGCACGCCGATCACGGCGACCTGCCGGCCTTCGCCGGTGCCGCCCCGGACCTGGACGATCCGCAGCGCCTGCGTGGCTTCTTCGAACTGATCCGCGATGCGCGCCAGTCCGGGCTGCTGCTGGCCTACCACGACCGCAGCGACGGTGGTGCCTTCGCCGCCCTGTGCGAAATGGCCTTCACTTCGCGCCTGGGCCTGGACATCGCGCTCGATGCCTGGGGCGATGATCCGTTCCGCAGCCTGTTCAACGAAGAGCTGGGTGCGGTGGTACAGATCGCGCGCGAAGACCGCGCCGCCTTCGCCGACCTGGTCGAGCGCCATGCCCTGACCGAATGCGCGCAGCGCATCGCCAAGCCGACCACCGCGCCGGTGGTGCGGGTGTCGCTGGGCGGCGAGTCGCTGGCCGAGTGGCGCTGGGAAGCGCTGTTCGATGCCTGGTGGTCGGTCACCCACGCCATGCAGAAGCGGCGTGACAATCCGGCCAACGCCGATGCCGAGCGCGAGATCGCACGCGCCTTCACCGCGCCGGGACTGAAGCCGAAGCTGAGCTTCGACCTGGCCGAGGATGTGGCATCGCCCTTCATCAATACCGGCGCCCGTCCGCGCGTTGCAGTGCTGCGCGAACAGGGTGTCAACGGCCAGATTGAAATGGCCAACGCCTTCGAACGTGCCGGCTTCCGCGCCTTCGACGTGCACATGAGCGACCTCATTGAAGGCCGCGTGGCCCTGCAGGACTTCACCGGCCTGGTGGCCTGCGGTGGCTTCAGCTACGGCGACGTGCTGGGTGCCGGCCGTGGCTGGGCGACCTCGATCCTGGAGCGCACTGCGCTGCGCGAGGCGTTTGCCGCGTTCTTTGCCCGCGAAGACAGCTTCGCCCTGGGCGTGTGCAACGGCTGCCAGATGATGAGCCAGCTGAAGGACATCATCCCCGGTGCCGAGCACTGGCCGCAGTTCCGTCGCAACGCCAGCGAGCAGTTCGAAGCCCGCACCGCGCTGCTGGAAGTGGTGGAGTCGCCGTCGATCCTGCTGCGTGGCATGGCCGGTTCGCGGCTGCCGGTGGCCGTCGCCCATGGTGAAGGCCAGGCGGTGTTCGACAACGCGGTGGACCAGGCGGCCGCCCGTGTGGCGCTTCGCTACATCGACGGCAACGGCAACGTGGCCAGCCAGTACCCGCTGAATCCGAACGGTTCGCCCGACGGTATCACCGGCCTGACCAGCAGCGACGGTCGCGTCACCATCATGATGCCGCACCCGGAACGCACCCCGCGTGCGCTCAACCTCAGCTGGGCACCGGCCGAATGGCAGGGCGATTCGCCGTGGATGCGCATGTTCCGCAATGCGCGGGTGTGGTGCGGCTGATCGACGCCCTGCGCAGCTGACGATGCCATCGCGTATGGAAACCCGCCGGGAAACCGGCGGGTTTTTCTTTATCCAGCCGGAAACTCCTGTGCTGGCCATCAGTTACATACGTTTTCATATGTGAGGTTTTCCTCACGTATGCCTAACAAAATAGACAGATAAACAAGTGAAACCGTGAACTGCTTCACGGCAATAAGATTTGCTGTGTCAAAGTCTTGACGATCTGCAAAGATGCCGTTAACACTTGACCCCCGTTTCAAATCTGTTCATTCCGCAGTAACCGCACGGCGCATGCGCTCGGTTTTCTGTCCCTGCGCGCCGTTCGGCAATACCCGCAGTAAATCACGCGAATAAACGCCCCCAGGGGACGTTGAACCACGAAGGTTCGGCGGTGGCGTTGCTTTGCCCAAAACCAGTCCAATCAGGAGCCGTACCGATGAATCGGATTTATCGCAAGGTCTGGAACAAAGCATTGGGTCAGTTGGTGGTGGCCTCGGAACTGGCCTCTTCCAGCTCGTCAGGCGGGGTTGTCGACCAGCGCCGCAGTGCAACCGATGCCGTGCCGGGACGACTGGCCGCGGCGCTGGCCTTGGCAATTGGACTGGGAATGACCGGTGTCGCTTCGGCGCAGTCGGTCGAGATTGGCGGCAGTGCGAACTGCGTGGTGCTCAACAGCAAAGTGGTGGACAAGTGCCTGGTCGATGGCAGCGCCAGCGCCAAGGGCAGCAACGCGGTGGCCATCGGCGCAGGCACCAGTGCCACCGGCGCCAACAGCGTGGCACTGGGTGCAGGTTCCAAGGCGGCACGTGCCAACACCGTCTCTGTCGGTGATGCCGGCAAGGAGCGGCAGGTGACCAACGTCGCCGCTGGCAGCGCTGCCACCGATGCGGTGAACAAGGCCCAGCTGGACGCGCAGGCACGCGCCACGCAGGCCGCGCTGGCGCAGGCGGCCGCCGACGGCAGCCGCTATTTCAAGGCCGATGGCGCTGGCAATGACAGCGACGCGGCGAAGATCGAAGGGCAGGGGGCCATTGCGGTGGGCAGTGGCAGCCAGTCGCTGGCCAACGCCACTACGGCGGTTGGCACCCAGGCGATCGCTGCGGGCATCGGTGCCAGCGCCTTCGGCCAGAACGCGCTCGCCTTCGGCGATGCCAGCGTGGTGGTCGGGCAGAGCGCCGCCGCTTTCGGCCTGGGTGATACGGCAGTGGGCGCCAGCGCAGTGGCGGCCAGCGAGAACGGTGCGGCCACCGCCCTGGGCGCGCTGTCCGAAGCCAGCGCCGATGGTGCAACGGCCGTGGGTGCCGGTGCGGTGGCGATGGGCCCGGGCAGCACGTCGCTGGGGCGCGGTGCGACCGCCGCCAATGAAGCATCGATTGCCGTGGGTGCGTTCAGCACCGCGGTGGGTGAGTACAGCACCGCACTGGGCTCCAATTCGGCGGCCGTTGCCACCGGCAGCGTTGCCCTCGGCGCCGGCTCGCTGGCCGACCGCGTGGATACCGTTTCCGTCGGTGCGGTCGATTACGGCCTGACCCGGCAGATCACCAGCGTGGCCGCCGGTACCGAAGACACCGACGCGGTCAACGTAGGCCAGTTGAAGGACGTTGCGGCCGTGGCCGATGCCACCGCCAAGCGTTTCCAGGCCACCGGCAGCAGCAACAGTGATGCTGGTGCGTTGGCCGAAGGCGATGACGCACTGGCTGCAGGCGAAGCGGCCAACGCGATCGGCAATGGCACGACCGCCGTCGGCGCAGGCGCCACCGCCGTCGCACAGAACGCAACGGCAGTGGGCAACAACGCGCTGGCCTCCGGCCAGAACAGCGCCGCCTTCGGCAACAACGCGCAGGCCGTGGGTCCGGCCAGCGTGGCGGTGGGCGGCGCTGCGGTGGATGCCGATGGCAACCCGTTGATCACCAGCGGCGGTGTTCCGGTGGAAACCGGCGCCACCAGCGCCGGCGTCGGCGGCACTGCGGTGGGCGCCAGTGCCGAGGCCGGTGGGTTTGCTGCATCGGCTTATGGCGTGGGTGCCTACGCTGCCGGCGCGCAGTCTTCGGCGTTCGGCGCGGTGGCCAATGCGGTCGGCGATTACGCCACGGCACTGGGCACGCAGAGCAACGCCACCGGCACCAGCAGCGTGGCTGTCGGCGGCCCGGCCGATCTGATTCCGGGGCTGGGCTTCTTCGTGCAGACCCAGGCCAGCGGTGAAGCGGCCACGGCCGTGGGTGCCGGCGCGATTGCCAGCGGTGATCATGCGGTGGCCAATGGCAGCCTGACCGAGGCATCGGGTACCGAAGCCACGGCCGTGGGCTACTTCGCCTATGCGCCTGGCGAGAATGCCAGTGCGCTGGGCGCGCAGACCTGGGCCAGCGGCGCGCAGAGCACGGCCGTTGGCTACTACGCCACTGCCCGTGGCGCCAACAGTGTTGCACTGGGCGCGAATTCCGAAGCGGTGCGGGCCAACAGCGTCGCTGTCGGCAGCGCCGGCAACGAACGCCAGATCACCAGCGTGGCGGCGGGCAGTGAAGCTACCGATGCGGTCAACAAGGCGCAGCTGGATGCGGTGTCCAGCACCGCCGATGCCACCGCGCGATTCTTCCAGGCGCAGCCGGAAAGCGGCAGCGATGCCGGCGCCTTCGCCGAAGGCGAGGGTGCCGTAGCGGCAGGTTCGGCCAGCAACGCGATCGGTGCCGGCGCATTGGCACAGGGCGCAGGTGCCAGCGCGATCGGCGCCGACACCGTTGCACTGGGCCGCAATACCTTCGCCGACGGTGACGGTGCGGTGGCCGTGGGTGGTTTGGGCCAGGCCTACGACGAGTACAACCAGCCGCTGCTGGATGATCAGGGCAATCCGGTGCAGATCGGCACCACCGCCGCGGCCGGTTCCACCGCCGTTGGCAACGCCGCGCAGGCCACCGGCGCCAGCAGCAGCGCCTTCGGCAATGCGGCACAGGCAACCGGGGACAACAGCTTCGCGGCGGGCGGCACGTCGCGCGCCACCGGCGGTTATGCCGTCGCCGTGGGCGACAGCGCCTTCGCCAAGGCAGACGACAGCACCGCCGTCGGTGGTTACAGCACTGCCAGCGAGGAAGGTGCCACCGCGTTCGGCGCCGGTGCCTGGGCGACCGGTCGCAATGCGTCGGCGTTCGGCCCCGCAGCATGGGCCAGCGCCAGCGGCGCCACGTCCATCGGCTACAACAGCTGGGCCAACGGCACCAGCTCGACCGCGGTCGGTCGCGGCGCCTTCAGCTATGGCGACAACAGCGTCGCGCTGGGCTTCCAGGCGCTCGGCAACAGCATCAACAGCATCGCCATCGGTACCAACACGGTGGCCGGCGGTGAAAGTGCGATCGCCCTCGGCGCCGGCAGTACCGCCAGCGGCAACAACGCCGTTGCACTGGGTGCCGGTTCGGTGGCCAGTCGTGACCGCAGCGTGTCGGTGGGCAGCGCAGGCAGCGAACGCCAGATCACCAGTGTTGCGGCCGGTACCCAGGCCACCGATGCGGTGAACAAGGCGCAGCTGGACGCGGTGGCATCCAGTGCGGCAACCACCAGCAAGTACTTCCAGGCCAGTGGCAGCGACGACAGCGATGCCGGTGCTTACGTGGAAGGCGACAACGCCTTGGCCGCCGGCGAAGCGGCCAATGCCATCGGCAATGGCGCCACCGCACTGGGCAGCGGTGCCAATGCGCTGGGCAGCAACGCACAGGCACTGGGCTTCAATGCCCTGGCCAGTGCCGCCAATGCCAGTGCGATCGGCGCCAACGCGCAGGCCACCGGTGAATACGCCACCGCGCACGGTGCAGAGAGTGAAGCCAGCGGCGAGCAGAGCGCGGCCTTCGGTGCGGCGTCGGTTGCCAGTGGCGCCGGCAGCACCGCCACTGGTGTGTTGTCCGACGCCAGCGGCGAAGAAGCGGTGGCCGTGGGTTACTTCAGCAATGCCAGTGGCGAGGCCGCCACGGCGGTCGGCAGCGAGAGCGTTGCCAGTGGCACCGCCTCGGCGGCGTTCGGCATCGGCGCCGAAGCTACCGGCGGGTACAGCACCGCCATTGGTGGCTACGCCAATGCCTCGGCCTTCAACGCCACCGCGTTCGGCAACTTCGCCAATGCATCCGGTTCCAACAGCGTCGCCGTGGGTGGCGATTCGGAGGCGTCCGGCGCCTACAGCACGGCCACCGGCCAGGGCAGCCTGGCCACCGGCACCAACGCCGTTGCAGTGGGTGGTTCGTTGTTCGGCCTGCTGGCGACCGAGGCCTCCGGCGATTACGCCACCGCCGTCGGTGGCGGCGCCTATGCAGCGGGCACCAACAGCACCGCGCTGGGCAATGCGGCCGAATCGCGTGGCGCCAACAGCGTCGCGCTGGGCGCTGACTCGATTGCCGACCGTGACAACACGGTGTCGGTCGGTGGTGGCGGCAACACCCGCCAGGTCACCAACGTGGCCGCCGGTACCCAGGGCACCGACGCGGTGAACAAGGACCAGCTGGACGCGGTGGCTGCTGAAGGCGCGCGGACCAGCAAGTACTTCCAGGCCAGCGGCAGCACCGACAGCGATGCCGGCGCCTACGTTGAAGGGGACAGTGCGCTGGCTGCCGGTGAGGCCGCCAATGCGATCGGCAGCGGCGCCACCGCACTCGGTAGCGGCGCAACGGCGGTTGCCGCCAACGCCACCGCCGTTGGCTTCAACAGCCTTGCCAGCGGCGCCGATGCAGCGGCGGTCGGCACCAACGCGCAGGCCACTGGCGAAGACAGTGCTGCCCTTGGCAGCGGCGCGGTGGCCAGCGAAATAAGCAGCACTGCGACCGGCGCAGGCGCGCAGGCAACGGCGGTGTACAGCACCGCCAACGGTGCCGAGGCGGTCGCCAGCGGCGCGCAGTCGCTGGCCAGTGGCTTCCGTTCGGCAGCCTCTGCAGACGGCACCACCGCAGTCGGCGGCTACAGCGAAGCCAGCGGTCGCCTCGGCTCGGCGCTGGGCTATGGCACCGTGGCCAGTGGTGCCAACAGCACCGCTGCCGGCGTGTTCGCTGCGGCGTCAGGCGCCAGTTCGGTGGCCATGGGTGATTCCAGCGAAGCCAGCGGCGATGAGAGCGTGGCCATCGGTGGCAGCACCTTCTTCGGTCTGGTGCCGGCGCGTGCCAGCGGCTACGGTGCCGCAGCCTTCGGTGCCGGTGCCTGGGCCACCGATGACTACGCCACTGCGATCGGCTGGAATTCGTGGGCCAACGGCGCCGAATCGACGGCGCTGGGTGCCAGCGCCACCGCCAACGGCATCAACAGCGTTGCAGTGGGTGCCGGTTCCAAGGCAGACCGTGACAGCACGGTGGCCGTCGGCAGCACCGGCAACGAACGCCAGGTGACCCACGTGGCGGCTGGCACCGAAGGCACCGATGCGGTGAACAAGAACCAGCTCGATGCCGTCGCCGCTACGGCGGACAAGACCAGCAGGTACTTCCAGGCCAGCGGCAGCGCCGACAGCGATGCCGGTGCCTATGTGGAAGGCGACAACGCACTGGCTGCCGGTGAAGCGGCCAATGCAATCGGCAATGGCACCACCGCGCTCGGTGGTGGTGCCACGGCCGTGGCCGCCAACGCCACTGCCGTGGGCTTCAACACGCTGGCCACGGGCAGCAATGCGGCCGCGGTGGGCAGCAACGCACAGGCCACCGGCGAAGACAGTGCCGCACTCGGCAACGGCGCGGTAGCCAGTGGCATCAGCGCCACCGCTACCGGCACCGCCGCGCAGGCCAGCGGTGTCTACAGCACGGCCAACGGCGCAGAAGCCGTCGCCAGCGGTGCGCAATCGCTGGCCAGTGGTTTCCGCAGTGCCGCCTCTGCCGATGGCACCACTGCCATCGGCGGTTACAGCGAAGCCAGTGGCCGCCTCGGCACCGCGCTGGGCTACGGCTCGGCGGCGACCGGCGCGAACACCACTGCGGTAGGGTTCGGCGCGGCCGCAGCGGGTAGCGGTGCAGTGGCCGTCGGCCAGTCCAGCGAAGCCAGTGGTGCCGAAAGCGTGGCCATCGGCGGCAGCACGTTCTTCGGCCTCATTCCTTCGCGAGCCAGCGGTACCGGCGCGTCGGCATTTGGTGCCGGCGCGTGGGCCACGGATGACTACGCCACTGCGATCGGCTGGAATGCCTGGGCCGATGCGGCCGACAGTACTGCCCTCGGTGCCAGCGCTACGGCCAGCGCTGCCAACAGCGTCGCTCTTGGCGCAGGCTCGAAGGCGGACCGTGCCAACACGGTGGCCGTCGGCAGCGCAGGCAGCGAACGCCAGGTCACCCATGTTGCCGCTGGCACCGAGACCACCGATGCGGTGAACAAGGGCCAGCTGGATGCAGTGGCCGGTGTCGCCGACAAGACCAGCAAGCACTTCCAGGCCAGCGGCAGTGCCGACAGCGATGCCGGCGCCTATGTGGAAGGTGACAGCGCGCTAGCGGCCGGTGAGGCGGCCAATGCGATCGGCAATGGCGCCAGCGCGCTTGGCAGCGGCGCCACCGCAGTTGCGGCCAACGCTACTGCGGTCGGTTTCAATGCGCTGGCCAGCGGCGCCAACGGCGCTGCGCTGGGCAACGCGGCACAGGCCACCGGCGTGGACAGCGTGGCCCTGGGCAGTGGTGCTGCCGCCAGCGAGCTCGGCGCCAGCGCCACCGGCGCCGGTGCGCAGGCCAAGGGTGCCTACAGCACCGCCAGCGGCGCGCAATCCACCGCCAGTGGCACGCAGTCGCAGGCCAGCGGCTTCCGCGCGACGGCGACGGCTGACGGCGCTTCGGCACTCGGTGCCTACGCCGAGGCCAGTGGCCGTCTCGGTACCGCGGTGGGTTATGGCGCCAAGGCCGTGGGCGGTAACGGAACGGCCCTCGGTGTCAGCGCCCAGGCCAACGGGGCCAATAGCGTCGCCTTGGGTGGCGGCTCGGTCGCCGACCGTGCCTTCACTGTGTCGGTGGGCAACGCTGGCTTGAACCGGCAGATCACCAACGTCGCCAACGGCACCGAGTGGAACGACGCCGTCAATCGCGGGCAGCTGGATGTGGTCGCCTTTACCGCCAACACCACCAACCGCTACTTCCGTGGCAACGGCAGTGGAACTGCGAGTGCCGTGGGCACCGATTCGGTGGCGATGGGTTCGACAGCCACCGCCGTCGGCGCACGCAGCATCGCGTTGGGCAGCAACGCCACGGTGCCCGCCAGCGGTGCGATTGCCGTGGGTGCCAACGCCGGTGCGACCGGCGTCAACTCGGTGGCTCTGGGTACGGGCGCGACTGCCCTGGAGGCCAACGTGGTGTCGGTCGGTGGCGGCAACGGAACAAATGGCCCGGCCCGGCGCCGCATCGTCAACGTCGCCGATGGCCGCATCGCCGCCGGCAGCAGCGATGCAGTAACTGGTTCGCAGCTCAACGTCACCAACCAGCGTGTGGGTGCGGTGGAAACCCGTGTCGGTGATTTCGACTCGCGCATCGCCACCGTTGAAACCAGCGCGGCCAATTCGGTCGGTTACGACGACGCCAGCCGTGACCGCCTGACCCTGGCCGGTATCCAGGGCACCACCATCGACAACGTCGGCGCCGGCAGCATCGCGTCCGGCAGCCGCCAGGCGATCAATGGCGGCCAGCTGTTCCAGTCGCTCAGCGATGCCGCCAGCTTCCTGGGTGGCGGCGCCAGCGTCGGCATGCAGGGCGTGTTCGTGGCACCGAACTATGTGATCCAGGGTTCGACCTACAACAACGTCGGCGATGCACTGGGCGCGCTGGATCGCAAGGTCAGCGAGATCGATCGTCGTACCGCCGGTGGTTCACGTTCGGGCGCGGCCAGCCTGCGTTCGATGGCAGCCCCGTTGGATGCACCGCTGGATGCAGCCGCCGGTGCGGCCGATGCCGGTCTGGCCGATGCCGGTGCGACCAGCTCCAGTGCCCGCGTGCAGGGTACGCCGACGGCGGCCAGTGCAGGCAGTGCACAGCCGGCGCTGGTCGGCGGCGGTGGCATCAACGCCGTGGCGATGGGCGAAGGGGCCGTTGCCAGCGGTGCATCGTCCACCGCAATCGGCCAGGGCGCGAGCGCAACGGCGGCCAATGCGGTGGCGCTGGGCCAGGGCTCGGTTGCCGATCGGGCAAACACCGTCTCGGTGGGCAGCGAAGGCAACGAACGCCAGGTCACCAACGTGGCCGCCGGCACCACCGCCACCGATGCGGTCAACAAGGGCCAGCTGGACCGTGGCATGGCCACGGCCAACAGCTACACCGACAGCCGCGTGCAGGCCGTGACCGACAGCTTCGATGTGTTCAAGGGCGAAGTGGATGGACGCCTGCGCCACATGGATCGCCGCATCGATCGCCAGGGCGCGATGAGCTCGGCGATGCTCAACATGGCCACCAGTGCCGCCGGCATCCGCACCCAGAACCGGGTCGGCGTCGGCATTGGCTTCCAGGGTGGCGAATCGGCCATGTCGCTCGGCTACCAGCGCGCGATCAGCGATCGCGCAACGGTCACCGTCGGCGGTGCCTTCAGCAGTGATGACAGCTCGATCGGCGTGGGTGCCGGTTTCGGCTGGTAAGTGTGCAGACACGTGCCGACGGACAACCCCCGTCGGCACGTCATGCAGTGAGCGCCAAAGGGGCGTGGCACGGCAACCCTGGTGGGCCAGCCAGGGCAGTCGCAGGGAGTGATGGCCGTAGTGAGCTCCGCCTGTGCAATGGGCGGAGAAGGAAAGCTCAACCATGACCTTGAAGAGGATTTCGAACGTGACCAAGAAACAGACCCTTCGCATCAATGTGCTGGCTGCCGCCGTGCTGTCGTTGACTGTCGGCGTGGGTGCCGCCCATGCGACCGGACAGGGCGTGGCCAAGGAGCCGTCGCGCCTGGCCAGCGCTGCCCAGCAGAGCGTGGACGGCGTCATCATCAAGTACCGCAGCGGCACTGCCGCTTCCAGCGACCGCTCGGCCAAGCTGTCGGTGGTGCAGTCGGCACTGTCGCGCGCCATTGTCAGCAGTGGTACGACCAGCCGCGCTGCTGCGCTGGCCCCGCAGGTCGAACGCAAGCTCGGCACCGGTGCCGACCTGGTCCGATTGAAGTCCAAGCTCGGCAATGCCGACATGCAGAAGGTGCTTGCCGAACTGAACGCCGATCCGTCGGTACAGTACGCCGTCGCCAACGTGCGCCTGCAGCGCTCGGAACTGCGTGCCACCAACGCACAGCCGGCACTGGTACCCAACGATCCGGACTACCAGCGCCTGCAGTGGAACTTCCACAACGCCACCGGTGGCGTCAACGCGCAGCCGGCATGGGACGTCTCGCAGGGTGAAGGCGTGGTGGTGGCCGTGCTCGATACCGGCATCATTCCCAACGTGCCCGATTTCGGCAGCAACCTGCTGGAAGGCTACGATTTCATCAGCGACAAGGAATCCTCGCGCCGTCCGAACGATGGCCGTGCACCGGGCGCCACCGACTACGGTGACTGGGTGGAAACGGCCAACGAGTGCTACACCGGCTCGCTGCCCGATGACAGCTCCTGGCATGGCACGCACGTAGCCGGCACCATTGCCGAAGTGGCCAACAATGGTTCGGCCGTGGCCGGCCTGGCCTACAAGGCCAAGGTGCTTCCGGTGCGCGTGCTGGGCAAGTGCGGCGGCACCCTGGCCGACATCAGCGACGCCATCACCTGGGCCTCCGGCGGTACCGTGGCGGGCGTTCCGGCCAATGCCAACCCGGCCGAAATCATCAACATGAGCCTGGGCGGTGGCGGTGCCTGTGATGCCGCTTACCAGGATGCGATCAACGGTGCGGTCTCGCGTGGCACGCTGGTGGTGGTGGCCGCCGGCAACGAAACCGACAACGCCTCCAAGTACCGTCCGTCCAGCTGCGCGAACGTGGTTGCAGTGGGTGCAACGCGCGTGACCGGTGGCATCACCTATTACTCGAACTATGGCGCGGTGGTCGACCTGGCCGCACCGGGCGGCGGTGGCAGCGTGGACGGCAATCCGAACGGCTACATCTGGCAGATCGGTACCGACGCGACCCAGGGCCCGACCGGTGGCCAGTGGATCTACATGGGCAAGGGCGGCACCTCGATGTCCTCGCCGCATGTAGCGGCGGTGGCTGCCATGGTGCAGAGCGCGCTGATCGCCAAGGGCAAGGAGCCGCTGGCGCCGGCCGCGCTGGAAACCCTGCTCAAGCAGTCCGCGCGACGCTTCCCGGTGACCATCCCGGCAGCCACGCCGATCGGCAGCGGCATCCTGGATGCCAAGGCCGCACTGGATGCCGCACTGAAGGAGCCGTGCACCGAGAACTGCGAGCCGGAAGGTATTCCGCTGACCAACAAGGTGACCGTGGGTGGCCTGACCGGTGCGGCGGCCAGCGAGACCGTCTATACCTTCGAAGCGGCGGCCGGCAAGACCCTGAGTGTGCTGACCTACGGTGGCAGTGGCAACGTGTCGGTCTACCTGGCACAGGGCCGTGTGCCAACCGCGACCGACAACGATGCCAAGTCGACCCGCCCGGGCAACACCGAAACCGTGCGCGTGGCCAAGCCGGTTGCTGGCACCTATTACATCAAGGTGGTGGGCGAGGCGGCCTATAACGGGGTCAGCATTCTGGCGACCCAGTAATCTGCAACTGTCGTAAATGAATAAGCGAAGCCCGTCACCCATGTGACGGGCTTCGTCTTTTTACGAAAGAAGAAAACGAGAGGGCGGAAACCACGGCTTAACTGCTAAAGTCGGAATGATCGACAGGAGAGTCATGTGAACGCGCTCGCCGCCACCGCCATCGACGACGTTGAAGGCCGCATCCTGGATGCGCTGCTGGCACGTGGCCGGCTGAAGGAGGGAGACCTGGCGCGTGCACGGCCGCTGCACGCCGAAGCCGGTGGCAGCCTGCTGGGCCTGTTGGTACGTCTTGGGCTGGTGTCTGAACGCGACCAGGCGCAGGCCAGTGCCGATGTGCTCGGCCTGCCACTGCTGGAAGGCCGGCAACTGCCTGAATCGCCACCGCAGGCACTGGCCGAAGGCCTGCCCTTGTCGCTGCGCTTCCTCAAGCAGTTCCACGTCTGCCCGCTGGCGCTGGATGAGACCGGCGTGCAGCTGTGGTTGGCCGACGCCCACGACCCGTATCCGCAGCAGGCGGTGCAGCTGGCCCTGGGCATGCCGGTCACGCCGCTGCTGGGCATGCGCGCGGAAATCGACGATCTGGTCGAACGCTGGTTCGGGCAAGGGCGCAGCGCGATGGGCGCCATCGTGGAAACCGCCGACGGTGAAGGCGGCGCGGTGGACGATATCGAACACCTGCGTGATCTGGCTTCCGAGGCACCGGTGATCCGCCTGGTCAACCTGGTGATCCAGCGTGCGGTCGAACTGCGCGCATCGGATATCCACGTCGAGCCCTTTGAAAGCCGCCTGAAGGTGCGCTATCGCGTTGATGGCGTGCTGGTGGAGGGCGAGAGCCCCCCGGCCAACCTGACGGCCGCGGTCATCAGCCGCATCAAGATCATGGCCCGGCTCAACATCGCCGAACGCCGCCTGCCGCAGGACGGCCGCATCATGCTGCGCGTGCAGGGCAAGGAACTGGACCTGCGTGTAAGCACCGTGCCGACGGCGCACGGTGAAAGCGTGGTCATGCGTCTTCTCGACCGCGAAACCGTCGTGCTCGATTTCCATCGGCTGGGCTTCACCGACGCATTCCTGCCGCAGTTCCGCAAGGTGCTTGAACAGCCACACGGCATCATGCTGGTGACCGGCCCGACCGGCTCGGGCAAGACCACCACGCTGTACACCGCGCTGAGTCAGCTCAACACCGCCGACGTCAAGATCATCACCGTCGAAGACCCGGTCGAGTACCAGATCGAAGGCATCAACCAGATCCAGGCCAAGCCGCAGATCGGGTTGGATTTCGCCAACGCGCTGCGCAGCATCGTGCGCCAGGATCCGGACATCATCATGATCGGCGAAATGCGCGACCTGGAAACCGCGCGCATCGCCATCCAGTCCGCGTTGACCGGCCATCTGGTGCTGTCCACCCTGCACACCAACAACGCAGCCGGCGGCATCACCCGCCTGCTCGACATGGGGGTGGAGGATTACCTGCTGACCTCCACCATCAACGGCATCCTGGCCCAGCGCCTGGTGCGCCGGCTGGAACCGACCCACGCCGAGCGCTACGAGGCTTCGCCGGAAGAGATCGAACGCTTTGACCTGCGCCGCCTGCAGCCGGACGGAACGATCTACCTGTATCGCCCGGTGCCCTCGGCGTTGGCGCCGACCGGTTACCTGGGGCGCACCACGATCATGGAATTCCTGGTGATGAACGATGCGCTGCGCCGTTCGGTGATGCGTCGCGACGGCATGGGCGAAATCGAGCGCATTGCGCGCGAGGCCGGCATGCGCACGATGTATGAGGATGGCCTGGCCAAGGCACTGAGCGGACAGACGACCCTCGAGGAAGTCCTGCGCGTTACCGAGGAAGGCTGATGCGCGCGCAGGAACGACGCTGACATGCCCATTTACCGTTACAAGGCCCTCAATCCGCACGGCGAGGTGTTCGACGGTCAGATGGAGGCGGCCAACGAGGCCGACCTGGTCGCACGGCTGCAGGACCAGGGCCATCTACCGATGGAAACCCAGTTGGCCGATGGCGGTACGGTGGGTGGCAGCAGCCTGCGTGGCCTGTTCCGCCAGCGCCCGCTGCAGGGCGCGGCGTTGTTGCAGTTCACCCAGCAGCTGGCGACGCTGCTCGGTGCCGGGCAGCCGCTGGACCGCGCGCTCTCGATCCTGCTCAGCCTGCCCGAAGACGAGCGATCACGTCGCGCGATCACCGACATCCGCGATGTGGTGCGCGGCGGTGCACCGTTGTCGACCGCATTGGAACGCCAGCACGGCCTGTTCTCGCGCCTGTACGTGAACATGGTGCGTGCCGGTGAGGCCGGTGGCAGCCTGCACGAAACCCTGCAGCGGCTGGCCGACTACCTCGAACGCAGCCGCGCGCTGCAGGGCAAGGTCATCAACGCGCTGGTGTACCCGGCCATCCTGCTGGTGGTGGTGGGCGGTGCGCTGTTGTTCCTGCTGGGCTACGTGGTGCCGCAGTTCGCGCAGATGTACGAGAGCCTGGACGTCGCGTTGCCGTGGTTCACCAACCTGGTGCTGCAGCTGGGCCTGTTCGTGCGCGACTGGTGGGTGCTGTTGCTGGTGGTGCCCGGCGTAGTGCTGCTGTTGTTCGAGCGCAAGCTGCGCCAGCCGGCATTCCGACTCGCACTGGATGGCTGGCTGCTGCAGCGGCGCGGCATCGGCCGCCTGCTGGGCGAACTGGAATCGGCGCGTCTGCTGCGCACCCTCGGCACGCTGCTGCGCAATGGCGTGCCGCTGCTGGGTGCGTTGGGCATCGCCCGCAACGTACTGGGCAACCATGCGCTGGCTGCCGACCTGGAAACGGCTGCCGATGAGGTCAAGAACGGTGCCGGCCTGTCACTGGCGTTGTCGCGGGGCAAGCGCTTCCCACGGTTGGCGCTGCAGATGATCCAGGTCGGCGAGGAATCAGGCGCGCTCGATACCATGTTGCTGAAGGCAGCTGATACCTTCGAACAGGACAGTGCGCGCCGCATCGACCGCCTGCTGGCAGCAATGGTCCCGGCGATCACCCTGGTCCTGGCCTCGGTGGTGGGCGCGGTGATCGTTGCCGTGCTGGTGCCGCTGTATGACCTTACCAACGCCATCGGTTGACGATGGCTCCCTTCGTACCCCCGACATCCCGCACCTGAAAGGACCGACCATGATTGCTTCCCGTCGACCGATCCGCCTTTCCTTCACCGCCGCACGCCACCAGTCGGGCATGAGCCTGCTGGAAATCATCATCGTCATCGTGTTGATCGGCGCGGTGCTGACCCTCGTCGCCAGCCGCGTGCTGGGCGGCGCTGACCGTGGCAAGGCCAACATCGCCAAGGCGCAGGTGCAGACCGTCGCTTCCAAGGTCGACAACTACCAGATCGACACCGGCAAGCTGCCCGGCTCGCTGAACGATCTGGTGACCGCCCCGGCCGGTGTTGCCGGTTGGCTGGGCCCGTATGCCAAGACCGCCGACCTCAACGACCCGTGGGGCCACGCGCTGGAATACCGCGCGCCGGGCGAAGGCCAGGCGTACGAGTTGATCAGCCTGGGCAAGGATGGCAAGGCCGGTGGCAGCAGCGTCGACGCTGATATCCGCTACCAGCCATAAGCACCCATGCTGAATGTCCTGCCGCGCCGGCTCTCACGCCCGCGCCTGCACGGCAGGCGCGCTGCGGGTCTGTCGCTGCTGGAAATGCTGCTGGTGATCGCGTTGATCGCAGCCATCGGGCTGATTACCGCTGCCGGCATGTCGCGCGGGTTCGCCGGCATGCAGCTGCGCAGTGCCGGCAAGGACATCGCCAACCAGCTGCGCATGGTACGCGCGCAGGCCATTGCCCGTGGCGAGCCGCAACGCTTCGTGATCGAACCGGCGCAGCACCGCTGGCAGGGTGCCAACCAGCGCCAGGGTGAAGTGCCTGCAGCGCTGCAGGTGCAGTTCGAAGGCGCAGCGCAGCTGGCCACCGTGCCGGGGCAGGGCGTTATCGAGTTCCATCCCGACGGCGGTTCCAGCGGCGGCCGCATCCGCCTGCAGCGCGATGCCGCCGAATGGCGCATCGACGTGGGCTGGTTGACCGGTGAAGTCCGCTCCGGACCGTGGCGGGCGCAATGAAGCGGCGCGTTCGCGGCTTCACCCTGTTGGAAGTGATTGTTGCCTTCGCCTTGCTTGGCCTGGCGCTGACGCTGTTGCTGGGCAGCCTGTCTGGTGGTGCAAGGCAGGTGCGTGATGCTGAACTGCGCACGCGCGCGGTGCTGCACGCGCAATCGCTGCTGGCCGGCACCGGGGTGGAGGCTCCGTTGCAGGTGGGCAGCCAGCAGGGCGAGTGGGAACAGGGGCGTTACCACTGGCAGCTGCAGGTGCAGCCGTGGGTCGAGCCGCGCGGCAACGCGCAGCCGGCAGCGCAGTCACCGGGTGCGCCGTGGCTGGCCGAGCTGCAGCTGCAGGTGCGCTGGGGTGACAGTGAGCGTGAGCAGCTGCGCTGGCGCAGCCTGCGCCTGCTGCCTCCGGCGCTGGAGGGTGCGCGATGAGGCGTCCTGCCGCCGGGTTCACCCTGGTCGAAGTGATGCTGGCCACGGTTTTGCTGGCCGGTGGCCTGGCGCTGGCCTTCGCCAGCGTGCGCTCGGCCATGGCGATCAGCCAGCGCGGTGAACAGATTGCCGCGCAGAGCGAACGCATGCGTGCGGTGCAGGGGCTGCTGCGCCGCCAGCTGGGTGGCGCCCTGCGCAGCCCGCTGGAAGTACCCGATCCCACCCGTGAGCCGGTGTTCTTCCAGGGCGATGCGGATCGCATGGCCTTCGTCGCCGACCTGCCGGGCTATCTTGGTCGCGGCGGCCCCTACCTGCATGCCCTGCAGGTGGAAGGAGCCCCCGGGCACCGCCGCCTGCTGCTGGACATGGTGCTGCTGCAGGAAGGCGAGCGTATCGCCGAAACGCCACCGCGGCCGCCGGAGGTGCTGGCCGATGAACTGAAAGAGGTGCGCCTGCGCTATCGCGGCATCGACGCTGGCAGCGGGCAGATGACCGAGTGGTTGCCGCGCTGGGAAGACACCCGGCGCCTGCCGCTGCTGGTGGAAATCCAGATCGTGCCGGCCAGGGGTACGACCTGGCCGGCACTGCTGGTCGCACCGCGCGCCGGCGGCAATGGTGGTGCTCGATGAACCGCCAGCGTGGCGCCGCACTGGTGCTGGTGCTGTGGCTGATCGCGCTGATGACCGCGCTGGTGGGCGCCTTCGCGCTGAGTGCGCGCGTCGAGCATCTGCAGCAGCGCGTGCTGGATGATGATGCGCGCGGCCAGGAGCGCGCCCGCGCAGGCCTGGAATATGCACTGCTGCGCCTGCAGCCGGACCCGCAGCGGCCACCGTGGCAGGCCGATGGCCGCGTCTACCGCTGGCAGTTCGACGATGCCCCCATCGAGATCCGGGTGCTGGACGAGAACGGCAAGATCAACCTCAACCTGGCCGATGCGGCGTTGCTGACCGCCTTCCTGCAGGCGCTGGGCGAAGCGCCCGAACAGGCGCGGCAGCTGGCCGGGGCGATCATCGACTGGCGCGATGAGGACAGCCTGCTGCAGCCGGGCGGCGGCGCCGAGGCGCCGGAATACGCGGCGGCCGGATTGCCCTACGGGCCGCGCAACAAGCGCTTTGAAACCCTGGGCGAACTGCAGCGGGTGCTGGGCATGCGCGCCTCCCTGTACGCGGCGATGCAACCGCATCTGACGCTCTACAGCCGCCAGGCACGTCCCGATCCGCGAGTGGCAAGCGCCCCGGTACTGACCGCGCTGGGCCTGGATGCAGAGCAGGTACTGGCGCAACGTGCCCTGCAGGAGCGTGACGGAGATAACGCTGCGGGAGCATCGACGCTTGCCAGCGGCAGTGGCACCTATAGTATCGAGTGCCGCGCCACCGACGGCAGCGGACGCCGGTCGGTGTTGCAGGCGGTGGTACGCAACGGATCGGGCGGGGTGCCCGGTCGGACCTACACAGTGCTTCGCTGGGAGCAGGGAATGGCAGCAAGATGACGGCTTGGCAGGATAGTCTGCGGCAGGTGCAGGGCCAGATCGGCCCGGGTGCCGGCCGTTTCCTGCGCTGGTGGAAGCAGTCGCTGCTGGCCTGGGTGCCGATGCGCTGGCAGTGGGCATTGGGCTGGTCGCAGACCCGCCTGCTGCTGCAGCGCGACGACGGGCAGCTGCAGCTCTGGCGCGAAACCGGCGACGGCCTCGAACCGGTGGTCCGCCTGCCATGGCCGGTGTCACCGGCCGAGCTGGACCGGGTGCTGGAACCGCGCCTGCGATCACTGCCCAGGGTGTGGCTGTTGCCTGCCGCCCAGGTGCTGCGGCGCACCCTGCGCCTGCCAGCGGCAGCGGCCGACCGCCTGCACGCGGTGGTCGGCTATGAAATCGACCGGCAGACACCGTTCGAAGCCAGCCAGGTCAGCTATGACGTGCGTGAACTGGGCAGCGCCGGCGAAGGCCTGCTGCAGGTGGAACTGGTGGCCTGGCCATTGCGCCAGATCGAACAGTGGCGCTCGCAGAGCGGGGAATGGGCCGACGCACTGGCCGGTGTCGATGCGATCGACGCGCAGGGCCGCACACTGCAGGTCAACCTGTTGCCGCCTGGCCAACGCCAGCAGCGGCCGGACCCGATGCGGCGCTGGAACCTGCTGCTGGCTGCCGCGGCGCTGGTGATGCTGGTACTGGCCGCCGCACAGCTGCTGGACAACCGTCGCGACGCCGTCGATGCGCTGCGTGAAGAGGTCGAGCGCAGCGCCCGCAGTGCGCGCGGCGTGGCCGCCGAGCGTACCCAGCTGCAGGCCCTGCTTGATGGCGCGACGTTCCTGGAAACCCAACGCAACCAGCGCGCCAGCACCGTTGAAGTGTGGAACGAACTGACCCGCCGGTTGCCCGATGGAACCTATCTGGAAAAACTGGCGATCGAGAACAACAGCCTGCAGCTGATCGGGCTCAGCACCGAAGCATCGCAGCTGGTGCAGCTGCTGCAGGACGCGCCACAGTGGCGCAAGGTCAATCTGACCGGGGTGCTGCAGGCCGATGGTGCCAGCAGCGGCCGCGACCGTTTCACCCTGACCGCCGAGCTGCAGCCGCTGCAGGCCGCTGCACCGACGCCAGCATCCGCACCGACTGAATCAACGGAGGCGGCCGATGCCGATGCCAAGCGCACGCCGTGACCGCTGGCTGGCACTGGCACTGCTGTTGGCAGTGCTGGGGCTGGCTTACCTGCTGCTGGTGCATCCGTGGTTCACCCAGCCGCTGCGCGCGATCGATGCCGATGCCGCCGGCCTGCGCGAGCGGCAGCAGCGGGTGCAGGCGCAGCTGCAGCAGCAGCCACAGATCGAACAGCGTCTGCGCGCCACCCGGCAGGCCCTGCAGCAGCGCCCGGGTTTCCTGCGCGAAGCCACCGCCGAAGCGGCCGCGGCCGCGCTCGGCGCGCGCCTGCAGGATGCCGTGGCAATGGCCAGCCCGGGCAACCGCAGCTGCACCATCAGCAACCGTACCCCGCTGAACGACAACCGCCGCGATGCCGCGTTCGTGCGCGTTGCGATGCAGGTGCGGCTGCGCTGCGGCGTGGCCGAACTGGCTACCGTGCTGCACAGTCTGGAGACCGGCAGTCCGCGCTTGTTCGTGGACAACCTCAACCTCATCGCACAGCGTTTCCAGCAATCACCGAACGAATCCGGCCTCGGTCTGGATGTGTCCTTCGAACTGGCCGGCTACCTGCTGCCGGGCGCTGCTGCCGATGCACCGGCGGCAGCGGTCCCCGCGGCACCGGTGGCACCGCCGCCAGCTGCAGCGCCGGCGGCGTCGCCGGAGCCTGCGGCCGAACCGGCTGCGCAAGCGCAGGAGGTGGCCGATGAAGCTTGAGCAGATCAGCCTGCGCACCGGCCTGTTGCTGGCCGTGGCCGGTTGGGCGGCAGCCACCTGGCTGGCCACCGGCTTCGGCCTGGGCAGTCGCCTGCCCGCGGCCACCGCCGATGCCGACGCACAGGCCGCGCTGCCGGTGTTGCCCGCGCTGGCCGCCGAACGCATGGCCGGCGCCGACAGCTACAGCGTGATCAGCGAACGCCCCCTGTTCGCCGAAGACCGCAAGCCGCGCCCGTATCTGCTGGGAGGCAGCGAAGCCGTCGCCAGCCCCGCGCTGCGCCTGACCGGCGTGCTGATGACCGATGATTTCAGCATGGCCACCTTCACCACCGAACAGGGCCGCTCGCTGCGCCTGCGCCTGAATGGCGATGCCGTCGACGGCTGGCAGCTGGTCGCGCTGGAACCGCGCCAGGCCACGGTGAACGGCTCGGGTGGCAGCCAGGTGCTGGAACTGGCGGTGTTCAATGGTCAGGGCGGTGAACCGCCCACTGCCCTGCGCGGTGCCAATGGTGCCGCGCCGGTCGCAGGCGCGGTGGTGCCGTCGCCGGTGCCGCCGCCGCCTCCGGCGCAGCCCCTTCCCACGCCACGCGCCAATGACGGCAACGTCGCCGCGCCGCCTCCCGCAGCGGCCGCCACGCCTGCCGCGCCCCCCGCCAACAACGGCCCCAGCGAAGCGCAGATGCAGGCCATCCGCGAACGCATCCAGGCCCGTCGTCGTCAGCTGCAACAGCAGCAGCAACCGTCGCCGCCCCCGGGCGATGGCACCAACCGATAGAGTGAATGCATGAACCTGCGTTTTCTTCCCTGGTCTTTCGCGCTGACGTTGCTGGTTGGCTGCAGCACCGTGTCCGGTCCGCACCTGCATCGCGGTGTGAATCCACCACCGCCCGCAGCAGGCCAGGCGGCCACCGATCCGCAGGTCGTCGAAGGTGATGCCGCCGCCGGTGCACCGCAGGCGGTGATCCGGCGCGGCAGCGGCACCATGATCAACCGTGAAGCCGCACGTGCGCCCTCGCCGGCGCTGCATTCGGCCAGCGGCGGCAGCGCCACCTTCAATTTCGAAGGCGAGTCGGTGCATGCGGTGGTCAAGGCCATCCTTGGCGACATGCTGGGCCAGAACTATGTGATCGCGCCCGGCGTACAGGGCACCGTCACCCTGGCCACGCCCAAGCCGGTGTCGCCCGCGCAGGCATTGAACCTGCTGGAGATGGTGCTGGGCTGGAACAACGCCCGCATGGTCTACAGCGGCGGGCGCTACAACATCGTTGCCGCCGACCAGGCGCTGGCCGGTACCGTCGCGCCGAGCACCGCGCCGGCGTCCAGCGCACGGGGTTTCGAGGTGCGCGTGGTGCCGCTGCAGTTCATCTCCGCCACCGAGATGAAGAAGGTGCTGGAGCCGTACGCGCGCCCCAATGCCATCGTCAACGTCGACAGTGGCCGCAACGTCATCACGCTGGGCGGCACCCGTGCAGAGCTTGAGAACTACCTGCACACGGTCGAGATCTTCGACGTCGACTGGCTGTCGGGCATGTCCGTCGGCGTGTTCCCGATCCAGTCCGGCAAGGCTGAGCAGGTGGCCGCCGATCTGGAAAAGGTGTTCGGTGAGGAAAGCAAGACACCCAGCGCGGGCATGTTCCGCTTCCTGCCGCTGGAAAACGCGAACGCCGTGCTGGTGATCACCCCGCAGGTGCGTTACCTGGACCAGATCCAGCAATGGCTGGACCGGATCGACACCGCCGGTGGCAGCGCGCGCCTGTTCTCCTATGAACTGCGCTACATCAAGGCACGCGACCTCGCCCAGCGCCTGTCGGAAGCGTTTGCCAGCAGCAACAACCGCAACAGCCGCGGCGGGTCGGCCTCGCTGGCCCCGGGCGCGACGCCGATGCAGGTCGACAGCCGTGGTCAGAACAGCGGCGGCGATGTCGGTTCGGTGGGCAATACCGGTTCGGGCACCGGCAGTGGTGGCATGGCCAGCACCATGAACCTGCCGCAGCGCCAGGAAGGCAACATCAGTGTCAGCCTGGATGTGGAGGGCGATACGGTGGGCGTGTCGGCGGTGGAGGAAACCAACGCACTGCTGGTGCGCTCCACCCCACAGGCCTGGCGTTCCATCCGTGAAGTGATCGAGAAGCTCGACGTGATGCCGATGCAGGTGCACATCGAAGCCCAGGTGGCCGAAGTGGACCTCGATGGCGACCTCAAGTACGGCGTCAACTGGTTCTTCGAAAACGCGGTGCAGGGCCAGACCTTCCCGGGTGCCACCGGCGGTGCGACGCTGCCCAGCGCACTCGGCCGCAGCGTGTGGGGCACCTTTGCCGGCGCAGTGACCGGCGGTGAAGGCGCCGGCTGGACCTTCCTCGGCAAGAATGCCGCCGCCGTGGTCAGCGCGCTGGACAAGGTAACCAACCTGCGCCTGCTGCAGACCCCGTCGATCTTCGTACGCAACAACGCCGAGGCCCAGCTCAACGTCGGCACCAAGATTCCGATCAACTCGGTGTCGGTCAATACCGGTGTCAGCGACAACACCTACAGCCAGGTGCAGTACCTGGATACCGGCGTGATCCTGAAGGTGCGCCCGCGCATCACCCGCGATGGCGTGGTGTTCCTGGATATCGTGCAGGAGGTCAGCTCGGCCGGCGCCACGCCGTCCGGCTGCGACCCGACCAAGACCACCTGCAACCCGCCGATCAACACCCGCAAGATTTCCACCGAAGCGGCGCTGCAGAGCGGCGATACGATCATGCTGGCCGGCTTGATCACCAATTCCGACGAGGACGGTTCCAGCGGCATTCCGGGCCTGAGCCGGCTGCCGATCGTCGGCGGCCTGTTCGGCAGCAAGGTGCGCAAGAACAAGCGTTCGGAGGTGATCGTGCTGCTGACCCCGACCATCGTGCGCAACGCGGGCGAGGCACGCAGCCTGACCGACGAATACAGCAACCGCTTCCGTGCGATGGAGCCGTTCCCCACCCGCGAGCGCAAGAAGTAGGGTTTTCTTTGGCAGGGCCTGCAGCCCTGCACCTGCAGGAGCAACAGCAACGTCAAAAGCGGGCTATCAGTGGGTTGGCGGGGCGGTGTCGGATTGCGGGGACGCCGCAAGTACGTCCCTGTAGGCTTGGCCGCGGCATCCATGCCGCGGACACCCCGCAATCCGACACCGCCCCACCTTCGACAGGTTCACTCGGCTGTTGGCAGGTGTCGACCTAGGTCGACACGATTTCTCTGTCAGATATCGAAATGGATTTGACCTCGATGCCGTTCCGACAGATCGCGGGGTCTGTCGAAGGCGGGGTGGGTCCGGTTGAGGGGGTGTGAGCGGCATGGATGCCGCGACCAAGCCCCCATGGACGGGTTTACGGCGTCCCCCTCAACCGGACCCACCCCGCCAACCCACGGAATGCATGCCTTTGACGTTGACGTTGACGTTGACGTTGATCTGCAGCAGGTGCAGGGCTGCAAGCCCTGCCGGACAAACCCCTACCGGGTCTGCCCTTCGCCGCGCACCACGAAACGTTCGACCGTCAGCGCTTCCAGTCCCATCGGGCCATAGGCATGCAGGCGCGTGGTGGAAATGCCGATCTCGCTGCCGAGGCCCAGCTGGCCGCCATCGGAGAAGCGCGAGGAGGCATTGACCATCACCACCGCCGAACGCAACGCGTTGACGAAACGTTCGGCATTGGCAGCCTCTTCGGTAGCGATCACTTCGGTGTGGTCGGAGGTGTAGCGGCGGATGTGTGCGATGGCGGCATCAAGATCGTCGACCACGCCCACCGCCAGCACCAGATCCAGGAACTCGGCGGCAAAGTCGTCATCGGTGGCCGCGCTGCTGCCGGGCAGCAAGGGCTGCGCGCGTTGGTCGGCGCGCAGCTGCACGCCTCGTTCGGCCAACGCCTGCGCGGCACGCGGCAGGAATTCACCGGCGATATCCCGGTGCACCAGCAGCGTCTCCAGCGAATTGCAGGCCGACGGCCGGCTGCATTTGCCATCAATCAGCAGATCCACCGCCTTGCCCAGGTCGGCGCTGGCGTCCACGAACAGATGGCAGACCCCCTTGTAGTGCTTGATGACCGGAACGCGTGCGTGTTCGGCCACGAACCGGATCAGGCCCTCGCCTCCGCGCGGGATGGCCAGATCGATCAGTTCGTGCAGCTGCAGCAGTTCAAGCATCGCTTCGCGGCGCAGGTCGGTCAGTACAGTCACCGCCGCAGGTGGCACGCCGTTGGCCTCCAGCGCGCCCGCCAATGCCTGGGCGATGGCGGTGTTGGAATGGATGGCCTCCGAGCCACCACGAAGGATCACACCGTTGCCTGCTTTCAGGCACAGCGCTGCCGCTTCGGCCGTCACGTTCGGACGCGCTTCGTAGATCATCGCGATCACGCCCAGCGGCACGCGCACCTTCTGCACGCGGATGCCGTTCGGGCGCACGTCATCGCGGGTCACCTGCCCCACCGGATCCTGCAGCCCGGCCACCTCGCGCACCGCGTCGGCCATCGCCAACAGGCGCGCGGGATCCAGCGCCAGGCGATCGAGCATCGCGCTGCCCACGCCCTTTTCACGGGCGGCGGCCAGATCACGGGCGTTGTTGGCCAGAATCGACCCGGCGTTGAGTTCCAGCGCCTGTGCCATTGCCTGCAGCAGCGTCCTGCGGGCATCGCCGTCCAGGCCGGCAACCACCTGGGCTGCGTCGCGGCAGGCGCGCGCCTGCGATTCGATCTCACTCATCGGGATGTCCTGCAGTGGGTTCATGGCAGCACCAGATCGTCGCGATGCACGACCGTGCCACCGTAGTTGTAGCCGAGCACGACCTGGATATCACGGCTGTGGCGACCGGCGATGCGGCGTATGTCATCGGCAGCGTACTGGCTCACGCCACGCGCGACGCAGACCTGGCCGGCCTCTGTGTGCCAGCACACCTGCACCATGTCGCCGCGACGGAACGCGCCCTCGGCGCCGGTGATGCCGCCGGGCAGCAGCGAAGCGCCTTTCTCGCGCATCGCCTGTGCGGCACCGGCATCAACCAGGATCGCGCCTTCGGCAAGCGGCGCGTGCCGCAGCCAGTGCTTGCGGGCCGCTTCGCGGCTGCGTGCGGCATGGATCCGGGTGCCGAACAGGCGGTCCTGTCCCAGCGCACGCACCACGTCGCCGCTGCGGCCATTGAACAGATAGGTCTCGATACCGACGCGGCCAGCCTTGGCGGCGGCCTCCAGCTTGGTGCGCATGCCGCCGGTACCGGCGCGCGAACCCGCACCGCCCGCCATCGCCAGCACCGCATCGCTCAGCTCCGGCACATCGTGCAACGGCCGGGCGTCGGCCTGCGTGCGCGGATCGGCACTGTAAAGGCCGTCGATATCGGTAGCGATGAACAAGGCATCGGCATCGACCAGCGCCGCCACCGTGGCGGCCAGGTTGTCGTTGTCGCCGAGCTTGAGCTCATCCACCGAAACGGTGTCGTTCTCATTGACCACCGGCAACGCCCCCAGCCGCAACAGTTCGTTGAGAGTGGCGCGCGCATTGAGATAGCGCCGACGGTTGCGCAGGTCATCATGGGTCAGCAGCACCTGCGCGACGGGACGTTCGAAGAAGCGCTGCCACAACCCGATCAGCTGTGCCTGGCCGAGTGCCGCCAGCGCCTGCCGCGCAGCCATCGCTGCGCCCGGCTGGTCTGCCTTGGGCAGGATCGCGCGCCCTGCCGCCACCGCGCCGGAGGACACGATCACCACCTCGCGCCCGGCCAGTACATTGGCCGAGACGAACTGGGCCAGGCCCAGCGCATGACGTGGCGACAACCCGCCGCCATCAGCGGCGAGCAGGCTGCTGCCGACCTTCAGCACCGCACGCCGCCACGGCGGCAGCGCTTGTTCGGGGAACGGCGATGCAATCCGGGTGGCGTGGACGGTCATCTCAGGGGCGCCTCAGCGCGTGTTCCATTCGTGTACGGTCAGCGCCGAGGCCTGCATCGTCACCAGCGGATCGGTGGCGACAATGGCCTGGGCCTGCGCCAGGCTGTCGAGGTTGCACAGTACGTAGGCACCACCGCTGCCATCGGCGAAGCCACCGGTCAGCTGCAGCTTGCCTTCAGCGCGCAACGCATCGAGGAAATCCAGATGCGGCTGCACGGCCGCCTGGGTGAAACCGGGAAGGCGCATGGCCAGCACCAGATAGACCGTGCCGGCCATCAGGACAGCGCCTGCCAGCGTGCGCGCAGCTCATCCAGACGCAGATCGGATGCCGAGCCCGGCGATACCCGAGCGGCCAGGCTGCCTTCCGGGGTGCGCCCCTGCCCTGCACTGTCCGCACCAGCGGCGGCAGCCTTGTACGCCTCGCGGAACGGCACGCCGGCAACGGCCGCTTCCACCGCGACATCGGTGGCGTACATGCCCGAATCGATCGCTGCACGCAGCTTGTCGTCGCGCCATTCGAGGTTGGCCAGCAGGGCCGGCAGCAGTTCCAGTGCGGCCAGGCCACGACCGAATCCATGGAAGATCGCGCCCTTGGACGACTGCAGGTCACGGTGGTAGCCCGACGGCAGCGACAGCAGCTGCTCGATCTCGGTACGCGCGGCCGCCACGCTGGCGTGGGTGGCACGCATCAGCTCGATCACATCCGGATTGCGCTTGTTGGGCATGATCGAACTGCCGGTGGTGTACTGCGCCGGCAGCGCCACGAAGCCGAACTCGGCACTGGTGAACAGCGAAAGATCCCAGGCAATGCGGCGCAGATCCAGCGTCGCACCACCCAGCGCCTCCAGCGCGGCCAGTTCGAACTTGCCACGCGACAGCTGCGCGTAGATCGGCGATATCTGCATGCGTGCGAAGCCGAGCGCGGCGGTGGTGTGCTCGCGGTCCAGCGGCAGATTGACACCGTAACCGGCAGCCGTACCCAGCGGATTGGCATCGACCAGCGCATGGGTATCGCGGGCGCGGATGGCGTTGTCGATGAACGCCTCGGCCCAGCCGGCCCACCACATGCCCGCCGAGGACACCACGGCACGCTGGATGTGGGTATAGCCGGGAACCGGCAGGTCTTTTTCCGCGTGCGCACGGTCCAGCGCGACCTTGGCCACTTCGGCGCTGAGCTGTGCCACGTGCTGCAGCTTTTCCTTCAGCCACAAGCGGGTGGCGACCAGGATCTGGTCATTGCGGCTGCGCCCGGTGTGGATCTTGCGGCCGGCATCGCCGAGGCGTTCGGTCAGGCGCGCTTCGATCGCCGAATGTCCATCTTCATACTGCGTATCCAGTACGAAACGGCCTTCGCGGAAATCCTGTGCCAGCACATCGAGCTCGCGCAGCAGGCCCGCCAGCTCATCACCGCTGAGGATGCCGATGTGCTGCAGGCCCTGCGCATGCGCGGCGCTGGCAGCAATGTCGTGCAGGAAAAATTCGCGGTCGAGGATCACATCGTCGCCGGCGAGGAAGGTCTGGATCTTGGCGTCTACAGCGACACCGGGCTTCTGCCAAAGAAGGTCTGCCATGGGGGCTCCGGAAACAGGTCGGTATGGGGTTCAGTGCGGGATCGAGGTCAGTTCGTCAATGCCCAGCGCGATGTTGAGGTTCTGCATGGCCTGGGTGGCCGCACCCTTCAGCAGGTTGTCCAGGGTTGCCACCACAACCACCCGCTTGCCGCCCGGGGCCAGGGTGAAGCCGCCGACCTGCGCGCCGTGGCGTCCGGCGATTCGGCTCACCCAGGGCGCTTCGTCCACGACGTCGACCAGCGCTTCCCCGTCATAGGCCTGCTGGAAACGCTCGACGATCTGCTCGCGGGTCTGCACGCGGTTCAACCACAGGTTGGCGGTCAGGGTGATGCCCCGGAAATGCGGTGCCACGTGCGGCATGAACTCAACCGGCACGCCAAGGTGTGCCGCTACCTCGCGCTCGTGCACATGGTTGGTCAACGCATACGGCATCAGGTTGTCGGCCAGCAGTTCGACATTGTTCTTGTCCGACGGCGAGGTGCCGGCACCGGAATAACCGGACACGCCGAAGCACTGCGGTGGGCCGGCCAGCAGATCCAGCAACGGGTGGATCGCAAGCTGCATCGCAGTGGCATAGCAGCCCGGATTGCTGATGTGCTTCTGCCCGTTGTAGCGGCTGCGGGTGAGCTCCGGAAGACCGTAATACCAGGTGTTCTCGAAGCGATAATCGGCTGACAGGTCGACGATCACGGTGTCGGGCCTGGCCGCTTCAAGTGCCGTCACGAACGGGGCGGCCAGGCCATTGGGCAGGGCCAGGATCACTGCGTCCACGCCCTTGGCGGCGACCGCCTCGGCATCCAGGTTTTCGTAGCGCAGCTCGCCCTGGAACTCGGGATGGTGATCGGCCAGGCGCTGGCCAGCGCGCTCGCGCGAGGACACGAACGCCAGCTGCAGGCGCGGATGCGCAGCCACCAGCTTGATCAGCTCGGCACCGGTATGGCCACGGGCGCCGATGATGCCCAGGGTGAAAGTCGAATCGTTCATGCGTGGCTGTCCAGACGGTGCTGCAGGTGGCGCTTCACGCCCTGCCACTCCGCGTCGATGATGGAGAAGATGACGGTGTCGCGCGGGGTGCCATCCGGGTGCCGGCGATGATTGCGCAGCACCCCATCCTGCTTGGCACCCAGGCGCGCGATCGCCGTGCGCGATGTGGAATTGAACCAGCTGGTTTCAAACACCACGCTCAGGCACTGCAGGCGCTCGAAGGCGTGGCTGAGCAGCATCAGCTTGGTTTCCGAATTGACGCCGGTGCGCTGCACCGACTCGCCATACCAGGTGTAGCCGATGCTCAGGCGCGGCACATCCGGCTGCAGGTCGTAGTAGCGGGTGGTGCCGACGATCTGGTCGTTGGCATCGAAGACCACGAAAGGAAGCACCTTGCCCTCGGCCTGTGCCTGCAGCGCCGCCTGCACATAGCCGGTCATGGTTTTCGCATCCGGAACCTGGGTGTACCAGAGCTTTGAAAGCGCACCGTCGCCCAGCGCGCCGCGCAGGCCATCGATATGGCCCATCTGCAGCGGTTCCAGCCGCGCATGGGTGCCGGACAGCGTGGGAACCCGGGTCCAATCGGCATGGTTCATCGCGCTCAGCCCTCCAGGCTCGGTGCACGCACGGCACAGTGATCGACATAGGTCCTGATGCGGTCGATGCCATCGGCGCCGTACCAGAACACCTTCCAGTGGCCCTGCTTGTAGCAGCCATCGGATTCGGCGTAGTAGAAGTGGTTGATCGGATTGCCGTTGCGCGAGCGCCAGAACAGCTGCGGGGTTTCCTCCAGCATCACGTTCCAGACGGCGCGGCCAAGGCCTTCGCCCTGCGCATCATCGAGCACCGCGAACTTGTCCAGGTACACACCCTCGGCCTCGTCGGTGAGGATCACCGCCGTGCGGTAGTTCTCGCTGACGTAGGCGCGCAGCAGCGTGGTCTTCTGGAAATAGTCCGGCACCAGGGTGCGGCCGAAACTGGATTCGATCAGGCCCTTCAGGCGTGGCAGGTCCAGTTCGTTCCACGTGGTGGCGCGCAGCACTTTCTCGCCCTTGCGCACCAGCGTGCCCGAGCCCTTGTGGGTGAACAGTTCCTTGGCCAGGTCGGCCGGACGGGTGATCGACACCGACGATTCCAGCGGCAGGCGATCCAGCAGGGATTTGATCTGTTCGATCTTCACCTTCATGCCGCCGTGGATCCATGGCTGCGCGATCAGGTGGTCGTACTCGGTGGACAGGTTGATCGAATCGATCACGCTGCCCTCCTCGTCCAGCAGGCCGCCGGTGCCGGTCAGGAAGATGATCTTGTACGGCTGCAGTTCCTGCACCAGCTCGTTGGCGGCGAAGTCGGCGTTGACGTTGAGGATCTGCCCGCCAGCGGTCTCGCCGAGGCTGGTGATGACCGGAATCGAACCCGCGCGCAGGCTCGCTTCGATCGGCGCCAGATTGACCTTCTTCACCTCCCCGACCAGGCCGTAGGTGTCCAGGCCCAGGTACTCGGCTTCGAACACGCCGCCGGTGATGGAAGTGGCGCGCGCGCCATTCTGCTGCAACGCTTCGACAAGGCGCAGGTTCGACTGCTGGAACACCCGGCGCACGATCGCCAGCGCTTCCGGCGAAGTCACCCGCAGGCCGTTGACGGTCTGCTTTTCGATGCCCGCTGCCGACAGCTCCGCATCCAGCTGCGGGCCGGCGCCGTGCAGCACGATCGGGGTCAGGCCGACTTCCTGCAGGAACGACAGCGACGAGGTCAGCGCTTCCAGATCGTCGCGCAGGACGGCACCGCCGACCTTGACCACGGCAAAGCGCTTGGCGTCCAGCTGCGAGAAGCGCTTGAGGTACTGGCTGATCTCCTTCGCGCTGGCCATGCTGGAAAGCAGGCGCACGATGGTCTGGCGGGTCTGGCGGTGGGGCTGGAGTGCAGGAGACATTTCGGATTCGTCACAGGCGGCGGTCGCCGCGTTGCAGTTCCGCCGTGCCGGGGCACGACGGCGTTGTGGGTCGATCAGGCGCCGGCGCCGATGATGCGGTGCACGGCGTCGGTGTAACGCTGCAGCTGCTCCAGCGTCACGAACTCATCGGCGGTGTGGGCCTGGGCGATATCACCCGGGCCGAACACCATCGTGGTGTAGCCACCGGCCGAGAACAGCGATGCCTCGGTCCAGAAGTCCACGGCGTTGCCGATCGGCAGGTCCAGCGCGTCGGCCACGTCGCGCGCCAGCAGGCGGCGGTTTTCGGCTTCGGCGATGTCACCGGCCGGCAGGCTGGGGCCGCGGAAAGTTTCAGTGAACAGCGCCGCTTCCGGCTCGGCGAAGCCGGCGAAGGTAGCCAGCAGTGCATCGATGTCCATCGACGGCAGCGGGCGGAAACCAAAGCGCACTTCCGCAGCGGGCGCGATCATGTTGGCCTTGATGCCCCCTTCCACACGCCCGATGTTGAAGCGCAGCCCGGTCAGGCCGCCGAAGCGCGTCGAGGCCAGCGTTTCCACGTGATCCAGCGCGCGGTTGCCCCAGCGCATGGCCTGGTGCAGCGCGCTGGCGGCGGCATCCTGCTTGCCCGAGGCATGCCCGGCGCGACCGGCGAACTGCATCAGCACCGAGCTGATGCCACGATGCGCCAGCACCGCCTCGCTCATGGTCGGCTCGGCCACCAGCACCGCTTCATACGGAATGCCGCGGGCCAGGAACGCAGCGATGCAGCGCGGATCGTTGGCTTCCTCGTCGCTGGAGAACAGGAATGCGGCATCGCCATCACTGGCATTGGCCGCGGCCACCAGCGCGGCGGCCGCGCCCTTGATGTCGCACACGCCAAGGCCGACCACACGATCGTCCAGGCGGCGCATCACGTGCGGGTCGGCACTCCAGTGCGGCGAGTCCGGCACGGTATCCAGGTGCACGTTGAACAGGTACTTCGGCGTACCGCGCACGGCGTACAGGCTGACCGCACCGGCACCGTGATCGATCACCTCGACGTTGAACCCGGGCAGGTTCGTGCGCAGGTAATCGAAGATGCCGCCGGTGGTGATCGCACGCGGCGGATTCCGGGTGTCGAAGGACACCAGCGCCTGCAGGTGATCGAGCGTCTGTTCAAGCATGAATCAACAATTCCTGTGGAATGCCGCCGGGCATGGCCCGGCGCTACCGGAGCGCGTCTGGTGGAGAGCCCCCTTCTTGTTGAAGGGGGCGCGCCGAAGGCGCAGGGTTAAGGTGAAATGCGCGGGCTCGTGCTCAAGTCAACCACGGTTGACTTGAGCAAAGAGCGTCGAGCTCATGCCGAACAGCTTGATGAAGCCTTCGGCCTCTTCCACGCCCCAGTCGGCCGACTGTGCGTAGGTGGCGCCCTTGGCGTTGAGCAGGTGCGGCGACTTCACCGCCACCGCGTCGACGCGGCCGCCACGGGTCTCCAGCACCACTTCACCGTTCACCTTGGCCTGCGAGGACTTCAGGAAGGCCTCGATATCGGTCTTCAGCGGGTCGTGGTAGAAGCCTTCGTACACCAGCTCCACCCACTTGCGCGCCACGTCCGGCTTGAAGCGGTTCTGCTGCTTGGTCAGCACCGCATCTTCCAGCGCGCGGTGCGCGGCCAGCAGCGACACCAGGCCCGGGGCTTCGAACACGATGCGGCCCTTCAGGCCGATCACGGTGTCACCGGTGTAGACGCCACGGCCGACGCCGTATGGGGCGAACAGCTTGTTGAGCTGGGCCAGGATCTGCTCACCCGGCAGTGCCTTGCCATCGAGTGCGACGGCCTCGCCTTCAACGAACTTCAGGGTCACGGTCAACGCCTGCTCCGGCCACTCGCTGCGCGGTGCGCACCAGCCACGGGCGCCCTCGCCCGGTGCTTCCCAGCGATCGATCTCGCCGCCGGACATGGTCAGGCCCAGCAGGTTCTCGTTGATGGTGTAAGCCTGCTGCTTGGCGCGCACGCCGAAGCCGCGCTCTTCCAGGTACTTCTGCTCGTAGGCGCGGGTCTGGGTGTGTTCCTTCTGGATCTCGCGGATCGGCGCGATGATCTGGTAATCACCCAGTGCCTTCACTGCCAGGTCGAAGCGCACCTGGTCGTTGCCCATGCCGGTGCAGCCGTGGGCGATGATGTTGGTGCCCAGTTCGGCGGCACGCTTGAGCGCGGCATCGACGATCAGGTAACGGTCGGATACCAGCAGCGGGTACTGGCCCTGGTAACCCTCGCCGGCCCACACGAACGGCTTGACGAAGCCGGCCCAGATGGCCGGGCCGCCATCGACGGTGACGTGGCTGGTAACGCCCAGCTCGGCGGCACGCTTCTCGATGAAATCGCGCTCTTCATCATCGACACCACCGGTGTCGGCGAACACGGTATGCACGTTGTAGCCGCGCTCCTGCAGGTAGGGCACGCAGAAGCTGGTATCAAGGCCGCCGGAGAAGGCGAGGACGACGTCTTTGTTGCTCATGGGGGGTATGTCCTGGTAGCGCCGGGCCATGCCCGGCGGATTGTCTGGAATGCTTGAACGGCTGGAGAGAATCAGCGCCCGGCGACCGCTGCCATGATCGCCTTCTGCACGTGCAGGCGATTCTCGGCCTCGTTGATGGCGATGCACTGCGGCGAGTCCATCACCGCGTCGGTGGCCTTGACGTTGCGGCGCAGCGGCAGGCAATGGCTGAACACCCCGTTGTTGGTCAGCGCCATCTTCCGTTCATCGACGATGAAGTGCTTGAACTCGTCACGGATCGGCTTTTCCGGTTCCCAGTTGCCGAAGAACGGCAGCGCGCCCCAGCTCTTGGCGTAGACCACGTCGGCACCGGCATAGGCGCTGTCGATGTCATGGCTGATCTTCAGCGAACCACCGCTCTCGGCGACGTTCTGCTCGGCCCAGCCCATGTAGCGGTCATCGAGGATGTAGTCGGCGGTCGGGCACAGCAGGGTCACGTCCATGCCCATGCGGGTGGCGATGGTCAACGCCGAGTTGGCCACCGCGGTGTTGAGCGGCTTGGGATGGTAGGTCCAGGTCAGCACGTACTTCTTGCCGCGAAGGTCCTGGGTGCCGAAGTGCTCCTGCAGCGCCATCACGTGGGCCAGTTCCTGGCACGGGTGGGTGATGGTCTCCATGTTGATGACCGGCACCGGCGAATACTTCGCGAAGCTGTTCAGCACGATGTCCTGGCGGTCGTAGGCCCAGTCAACGAACTTCGGGAACGCACGCACGGCGATGATGTCGCAGTAGCGCCCCAGCACCTTGGCCACTTCGGCGATGTGCTCCTCGGTGTCCCCGTCCATCACCGTGCCGAGGTTGAACTCGATCGGCCATGCGTCCTTGCCCGGCTGCAGCACCACGGCGTGGGCACCGAGCTGGAAGGCGCCCAGTTCGAAGCTGGTACGGGTGCGCATGGACGGGTTGAAGAACACCAGCGCGATCGACTTGCCCTTGAGCTGGTCGCCGAGCTTGTTGCGCTTGAACAGTGCGGCCTGGGTCAGCAGCGCGTCGAGCTCGCTGCGGCTCCAGTCCTGGGTGTTCAGGAAGTGCTTGGGGGACATCATCTTTCCTTGCATGGCGGCGCCGCTGATCGACGCTGTGGAAGGTGGAAGGGAGAACCAGGAAGCTGGGGTGGAAGGTAAACGTTGCAGATGAAATCTTCGAAGCGCGGAAACGAAAAAACCCAGCCGGCGGGCTGGGTTTTTTTCGGACGAACAGCAGAAAGCTCCGGGTTACCCAGCGAGAATGTGGGGTTCCGGTCGACGGGCACGCGACGTCATGCCAGTGGCCTGGCGGGCGGCGCTGCTGTCGTGCTGGAAGTCGGTGAGCTTCATGGCCGACAATCTTTGCATGCGGCCGGGGCCGGCGCAAGGGGCCGGCGTCGCAGAATCACGGAGTGCCGGCCGCAGCCTGCTCCGAGCCCACCCAGGGCGTGATCGAAACCCGGATCTTCAGCCGGTTGCCCGGGTCTTCCGGCAGGCGGGAGCGGTACTTGGTGCCCTTGTAGACGTAGTCCACGTCGTAGGCGATGGGCCGGCGGAATTCACGCCCGACCGGCACGATGCGGCAGTCGCGGGTCAGCATCGGGCCAGTGTTGGCCGGCGCCGGCGCCGGCGTTTCGGCCGGAACCTCTTCCAGGCCCTCCTCGTCGCTGCGCTTGAACATCGAGCGCACCGAGTCCCACAGGCGGCCGATACGGCCCTTGTCTTCGACCGGCTCCTCGCCGGTCACGTTCACCGGGGCCAGGGTGCGGGTCGAAACCGGCTCGCAATGCTCCTCGGTCCGGGTTGCGCGCAGGGTCTGGAACACCGGCTCCACATTGAGCACCTGGGCGTAGTCGAACTTCACGTTCTCTACGATCACCACCCGGTTGCGGGGCTCGGCCTCCTGGGCCAGGACCACGGCAGGCAGCGCCGACAGGCAGGCCAGGGTCAGCAACGCGGTGGTTTTCATTGGCGAGGAGTGCAGGGACACGGCAATAGTGTAGGCAGTGGTGACCGCAAGGGGCTGAACATTACCCGTCCGCGCCGCTCCTGCCCACCCCACCTTGGGTGGGCTTCAGGTCCACCGGTGGCAGCGCGTCGCCCCAAAGCGCCCCGACACGTTCTAAAATCACAGGCTTGTCCCCCAGACACAGCCCCATGACCCTGCGCCTGCACAACAACCTGACCCGCCAGCTCGAACCGTTCACCCCGCTCGATCCGGCCTGTCCGACCCTGTATGTGTGCGGCCCCACGGTCTACAACTACGTGCACATCGGCAACGCCCGTGGCCCGGTGGTGTTCGGGGTGCTGGCCGACCTGCTGCGGCGGCGCTTCGGCGGCCTGCGCTACGCGCGCAACATCACCGACGTGGACGACAAGATCAACAATGCTGCGCGCGAACAGGGGGTGCCGATCAGCACCATCACCGACCGCTTCGCCGCCGCCTACCGTGAAGACATGGCCGCGCTGGGCGTGGCACCGCCGGACATCGAGCCGGAAGTGACCGCGCACATGGCGCAGATCATCACCATGATCGAGCAGCTCATCGCCAACGGCCATGCCTATACCGCTGAAGGCCACGTGCTGTTCTCGGTGGCCAGCTTCGAAGGCTACGGCAAGCTCTCGCGCCGCGACCCGGAAGAAATGCTGGCCGGGGCCCGCGTCGATGTCGCCCCCTACAAGCGCGACCCGGGTGATTTCGTGCTGTGGAAGCCGTCCAGCGACGACCTGCCCGGCTGGGAATCGCCGTGGGGCCGTGGCCGTCCGGGCTGGCACATCGAATGCTCGGCGATGGCCGCCGCCCATCTGGGCGAAACCATCGATATCCATGCCGGCGGCGTCGACCTGCAGTTCCCGCATCACGAGAACGAGCTGGCGCAGAGCGAATGCGCGCACGGCGGCAGGATCTTCGCCCGCTTCTGGCTGCACAACGGCATGCTCAACTTCGGCGGCACCAAGATGAGCAAGTCGATCGGCAACATCGAGCGCGTGCACGACCTGGTTCGCCAGCATCCGCCCGAAGCGCTGCGCCTGGCCCTGCTGTCGGCCCACTACCGGCAGCCGCTGGAGTGGTCCGATGCGCTGATCGAGCAGTCGGTGCGCACCCTGGACCGCCTGTACGGCACCTTGCGCGAGCTGGCGGCGATCGAGGCGACCGCGCAGATCCCGGCGTCGGTCGAGGCCACGCTGGACGACGATCTGAACACCCCGCAGGCACTGGCTGAAGTGGCCCGCATCGCCGCCGACGCACGTCGTGCCACCGATCCATCCGAGCGGGCCCGCCTGAAGAGCGAACTGCTCGGTGCTGGCCTGGCGCTGGGCCTGCTGCAGGCCGACCCGGCGCAGTGGTTCGGCACCGCCGCCAGCGATGAAGGCGACGATGCACGCATCCAGGGCCTGATCGATGAGCGCGCCGCCGCCAAGCAGGCACGCGACTTCGCCCGCTCCGACGTCATCCGCGACCAGCTTGCCGCCGAAGGCATCGTGCTGGAAGACACCCCGCAGGGCGTGCGCTGGTCGCGCAAGCGCGGCTGACCTGCCCTGCCCCGTGGCCGGTGCGCCGGCACGCCCCTACAGTAGAGACCGTTGTGACCGAATCTCCGTTCCCGCTTGAACCCACTGCCGCCGAGGCCCAGACCGCCATCGCCGAGGAATTCGGCTTCTTCGGCGACTGGTCCGAACGCTACCAGTACCTGATCGACCTCGGCCGCAAGCTGCCGGCCTTCCCCGAAGAATGGAAGAGCGAAGAGCATCGCCTGCTCGGCTGCCAGTCGATGGTCTGGATCGTGCCGGAAGGCAATGCGCAGTCGCTGCGCTTCCACGCCATCAGCGATTCGGCCATCGTCTCCGGCCTGATCTTCCTGGCCCTGCGCGTCTACTCCGGGCGCAGTGCGCAGGAAATCCTGGACACCGAACCCAGCTACATCCAGGACATCGGCCTGGCGCGCCACCTCTCGCCGACCCGCAGCAACGGCGTGGCCGCGATGCTGGCGTTCATCCGCGATACCGCACAGGCCCAGCTGCAGCGCGACCCCTCGTGAGCGCGCCTGCCACGGCCGAAGAGACCGCGCTGGGCCTGCTGTCCCGCCCCGGTTTTGCCAGGCTGCTGGCGTACCGCATCTTCGCGATGCTGTCCTACCAGGTCGTGGCGGTTACCGTCGGCTGGCATATCTATGAAGTCACCCGCAACCCGTTCTCGCTGGGCCTGATCGGCCTGGCCGAGGTACTGCCGTTCTTCTGCGTGGCGCCGTTTGCGGGTTATCTGGTCGACCACCTGCCGCGCCGCCGGCTGGGCATGGCGGCCTGCAGTGGCCTGATCGCCACCGCGCTGGTGCTGACCAGCGTGGCCATGGGCTGGCTGCCGATTGACGGCGTTTGGCCGATCTATGCCGCCATCGCGCTGACCGGCATGGTGCGCGCCTTCCTGTCGCCGATCTACAACGCGCTGTTCGCCCGGGTGCTGGCCCGCGATCAGTTCGCCCGTGGCGCCGGCCTTGGCGCCGTGGTGTTCCAGGCCGGCATGATTGCCGGTCCGGCGCTGGGCGGCGTACTGGTCGGCGTCGCCGGCAAGGGATTGTCCTACGCGGTGGCCACGGTCTTCGCGCTGGTGGCGATGGCCTGCCTGGCCACGTTGAAGGTGGAAGAACCGGTCCACAGCGGCCCGGCCGCGCCGATCTTCAAGAGCATCGCCGAGGGTGCCCGCTTCGTGGTGGGCAACCGGATCATGGTCGGTGCAATGGCGCTGGACATGTTCTCGGTGCTGCTTGGCGGCGTGGTGGCGATGCTGCCGGCATTCCTGCACGAGATCCTGCACCACGGCCCGGAAGGGCTGGGCATCCTGCGTGCGATGCCGGCGCTGGGCTCGGTGTGCGTGGGCCTGTGGCTGGCACGCCATCCCCTGCACCGCAATGCCGGCCGCGTGCTGCTGTTCGCGGTGGCCGGCTTTGGCCTGTGCGTGATCGGCTTCGGGCTGTCGCAGCACTTCTGGCTGTCGGCGCTGATCCTGCTGTTCTACGGGGCATTCGATGGCGTGTCGGTGGTGATCCGTTCGACCATCCTGCAGTTGGCCACGCCGGAAGAAATGCGCGGCCGGGTTTCCTCGATCAACGGCATCTTCATCAGCTCGTCCAACGAACTGGGCGCGTTCTATGCCGGCACGATGGCCAAGCTACTGGGGCTGGTCCCGGCGGTGGTGCTGGGCGGTTTCGCGGTGCTGAGCGTGGCCGGGATCACGGCATGGAAGAACCCGACGCTGCGGAAACTGAATCTGCGCGATCTGCAGTAGCGCTGCGAACAGCGGATTCGGCGGCGCCGGGCGTTTGGCTGGGGCCGTTGCTCTCCCTCGATGTTGGACTTGTCACTTTCTTTTCGCGAAAAGAAAGTAACCAAAGAAACGCTCCGCCATCCGCGAGCCGGCGCTACGCGCCGGTGCCCTGTGCTCCTCGGTCCGTCGAGGGACGGCGCGGAACTCGCTGCGCTCAGACACCCGCGCCTCTTCGCCCTCGCCGGACCTGCGGTGCTCGGCTCGCTACAAGGCGGGCCCAACAGCCGCGAGCGCACGCATGATCGCCCCAGGTAGAGCCAAGCCATGCTTGGCCGTTCTTGCTTTCCTTCTTGCTTTTGCTCTTCCTCTTCCCCCAAGCCTTCGGCCCGAGCCGAGCATGGGCTCGGCTTTACAGCAACCGCGCACGCAGGAAACGGTCGAGAGCCTGTGGGTGGGTCCGGGCAGGACCGTCCGCGGCATGGATGCCGCGGCCGAGCTTACAGGGATGTACTTGCAGCGTGTCCTGCCCGGACCCACCCGCAGGCTCCCCCTAACACCCGCAAGGCGCCGCTCTCCGCAGCCAACCAGCAACCCAACAAAAAACCCGGCCGAAGCCGGGTTTTTCGCATGACGTCACAACGACCGGGAATCAGTCGCCCTGCTGCTTCTGCAGGTGCTCCCAACGCTCCTGGGCGTCGATGGTGCGCTCGGCGGTCAGGCGCGCTTCGAGGCGCTCCAGGCCGATCTCTTCACCGGTGTCCACGCAATACCCGTAGTCGCCTGCTTCCAGGCGCTTGAGGGTGCTGTCGATCTTGCCGATCAGCTTGCGGTAACGGTCACGGGTGCGCAGTTCCAGCGAGTTCTCGGTCTCGCGGGTCGCACGCTCGGCCTCATCGCCGATGTCACGCACTTCCTCACGCAGGTTCTCGATGGTCTGCTTGGATTCCTCCACCAGATCAGCGCGCCAGTTCTGCAGGCGCTGGCGGAAGTACTCCTGCTGCAGCGTGCTCATGTATTCCTCGTCCGAGGCCGGCTTGTAGCCTGCGGGCAGGATCGGGCGGCCAGTGGCCTCGTCGGTCTTGTATTCGACCACCTTGTACTTGCTGCGCGGCGCGGGTGCCGCCGAGCGGGCGGCGACGGCCACAGCGACCTTGCCCACTGGGCGGGTTACGGTCTTCGGAGCGGAATCGGATTTCACGGCGGTTTTAGCAGGCGATTTCGAAACGGGCACGGGATTCTTGGATTGCGGGGCGGTCGATGCGGCAGAAGCGGCGGCCGGGGCCGGCTTGGGGGCCGGTTTGGCTGCTGCCACTGCTGCGGTCTTGGCCGGGACAGACTTGGCCGGAGCCGGCTTGGCAGCTGGCTTCGGTGCGGACTTCACTACGGGGGCCGGCGTCGGCTTGGCCGCCGCCGGTGCAACATTCCTGGCAGCCTTGGCAGCAGGTGCCGGCTTGGCAGCTGCAGCCTTCTTCGCTGCCGGCTTGGCAGCAGGCGGGGCGACAACCTTCTTCACCACCGCCTTGGGCGCTGGCTTGGCGGCTGCCTTCTTCGGTGCCGGCTTGGCGGCGGTCTTCTTCACCGGCGCAGCCTTGCTGGCGACCTTCTTGACCACCGGCGCCTTCTTGCTGGCAGCGGCAGGCTTGGCCTTGACCGGCGCAGCAGGCTTCTTGGCCACTGCCGGCTTGCTGGCCTTGGCCGGCGATTTCTTTGCGGTAGCCTTCCTGGCCGCCGGTTGTGATGACGCTGCCTTGGTCGCCGGCTTGCTGGCCGGCTTCTTGGCAACGGGCTTGGCCGCCAACTTCTTCACAACAGGCTTGGCGGTTTTCTTGGCGGCCTTGACGGCCTTCTTTGCAGTTTTTTTAGCAGCCACGAAACGCTCTTCCTTGGATTCCCCGGGGCCCGGGAAAGCGGGCCTTTATAGCCTACCCGACCGGCAGCAGCAACCTCGGGGGCCCGCTCCATTCAGTCCAGGAGACAACGGGCCCAAAGGCGCGGTCCGACGAACACGGACCGCCTTGCGCGGTACGGAACCTGTCCGGCACCTGGTGGGTGCCGCGAGCGGTCGCAGGTCATTGGCGACATGCGACCAACAGCCCATCCTGCACAAATGCGGCCTTCATGCCAACTGGCATAAGATGACTGGGTGATCTCGCGCCTGCTCATCGCCCTGCTGCGCTTCTACAAGCGCTTCATCAGCCCCCTGCTGGGGCCGCGCTGCCGTTTCGTACCCAGTTGCTCTGAATACGCGATGGAAGCGATCTCGCGCCATGGCCCGTTGCGCGGCAGCTGGCTGGCGGCGCGCCGCCTGGGCCGCTGCCATCCGTTCCATCCCGGCGGCTTCGATCCAGTGCCCGAATCTCCCAACGCCCCCTCTTGCCGTTGCACAGGAAAACACTGACATGTCCTCCACGCTCATCACCAACGCCCGCCTGGTCAATGAAGGCCGCACCTTCGACGGCGACCTGCGCATCGAGAACGGCCGCATCGCGCAGATCGGCTCCGGGCTGACCCCGCGCGACGGCGAGCAGGTGGTGGACGCGGCCGGGCGCTGGCTGCTGCCGGGGATGATCGACGACCAGGTGCACTTCCGCGAACCGGGCCTGACCCACAAGGGTGACATCGCCAGCGAATCGGCCGCGGCCGTGGCCGGTGGCCTGACCAGCTTCATGGATATGCCCAACACCAACCCGCCAACGCTGGATTCGACCATCCTCGAAGCCAAGTACGAGCTGGCACGCGGCCGCGCCTGGGCCAACTACGGCTTTTACCACGGCGCCAGCAATGACAATCTGGAAGCCATCCGCGCACTGGACCCGAAGAAGGCCCCCGGCGTGAAGGTGTTCATGGGCGCCTCCACCGGCAACATGCTGGTGGACAACCCGGAAACGCTGGACGCGATCTTCCGCGAATGCCCGACCCCGATCATCACCCACTGCGAAGACACGCCGATGATCGATGCCAACCTGAAAGCCTTCCAGGAAAAGTACGGCGACGCGCTGACCCCGGAGATGCACCCGGACATCCGTTCGCGCGAGGCCTGCATCAAATCGACGCGGCTGGCGATGTCACTGGCGCGCAGGCACGGCACCCGCCTGCACGTGCTGCACATTTCCACCGCCGATGAGCTGGCGCTGTTCGAGAAGGGCCCGCTGATCCGCGCCGATGGCAGCCGCAAGCAGATCACCGCCGAAACCTGCGTGCACTTCCTGCACTTCGCGCGCCCGGACTATGCAACCAAGGGCAACCTGATCAAGTGCAACCCCGCCATCAAGGACGTGGCCGACCGCGAGGCGATCACCGCCGCGCTGGCCGACGACGTGCTGGACGTGCTGGCCACCGACCATGCCCCGCACACCTGGGAAGAGAAACAGAAGCCCTATGCACAGGCGCCGTCCGGCCTGCCGCTGGTGCAGTACGCGCTGGTCGCCGCGCTCGAGCGCGTGCACGAAGGCAAGCTGACCCGCGAACAGGTGGTACAGAAATTCGCCCATGCACCGGCCCAGCTGTTCGATGTGGAGGAGCGTGGCTTCCTGCGCGAAGGCTATTTCGCCGATCTGGTGCTGGTGGAGGATGTGCCGTTCACCGTCAAGCGTGAGGATGTGCTGTCCAAGTGCGGCTGGTCGCCGTTCGAGGGCACGACGTTCCGTTCGCGCGTCGCCTCCACCTGGGTCAACGGCCAGTTGGTGTGGGACGGCAGCAAGCTGGTGGGCGAACCCGCCGGCCAGCGCATGACCTACGACCGCTGATGCGTCCGGCTCTCATGATAGGGGCGCTGCTGCTGGCAGCCCCCCTGTTTTCCGCACCTTCGGCGCAGGCGCAGGATGGCATCGGCAGCCTGGTCGACAGCCGCGTGGTGTTTCCGGCCAGCGCGTCGCAGGGTGCGCTGGTGATCGGCAAGGTGCCCGCCGGCAGCCGCGTGCAGTACGCCGGCCGCCAGTTGCGGGTGAGTGGCTACGGCAGCGTGGTATTCGGCATCGGTCGCGACGAGAAGGGACCGTTGCAGGTGCAGGTGCAGCGCCCCGATGGTGGCAGCGAGACCGCAACTATCACGGTGACGCCGCGCGACTGGCCAACCGAACGTGTCAACGGCGTGCCGCCGAAGACGGTCAACCCGCCACCGGCCATCGCCGAGCGGATCAAGCGCGAACAGGCGCAGGTGACCGCTGCGCGTGCGCGCGACGACAACCGCACCGACTTCACCCAGACCTTCATCTGGCCGGTGCAGGGCCGCATCAGCGGCCGCTTCGGCAACGCGCGGGTGTACAACGGCCAACCTGGCGCAGGCCACTCCGGCATGGACATCGCGGTGCCGACCGGCACCCCGGTGAAGGCGCCGGCTGCAGGCATCGTGACCTTCGCCGGCCCCGACCTGTACCTGACCGGCGGTACGCTGCTGCTGGACCATGGGTTCGGTGTCAGCTCCAACTTCCTGCACCTGTCACGCATCGACGTGAAGGTTGGCGATCGCGTCGAGCAGGGCCAGGTCATCGCCGCCGTGGGCGCCACCGGGCGTGCCACCGGCCCGCACCTGCACTGGGGCATGAACTGGTTCGACACCCGCATCGACCCGCTGCTGGTGCTGGAACGCAAATAACGTCGCCGGGCATGGCCCGGCGAGCGCAGCGCCTTTACGCTCAGCCGCGCGCGGCCCACCACACGCGCAGCAGGGTGCGCACCGGGGTGGCTTCGATCGGCTTGCCGGCGGCCTGCGCGGCCACCCGGGCACGTGCCAGGCTGGACCACACGCGACGCGGGCGCGGGCCTGGCACGCGGCTGCCCCACCCCTTCAACAGCTGCTGTGCCCAACGCTGCGCAGCGGTGCTGGAATCCTCATCCAGCAGGCTGCGCGGCACACCGGCCACGCCGGCATCCTGCAGGCGCTGGGCCAGTGTCTGCAGCAGCACCGCACGGCCAGCACCATTACGCGGCTTGTCGGCGAACAACGCCGCTTCCACCGCTGCCACTGCATCTGCGTAAGGGGCCAGCGCGCGCTCGGCACCGGCGGCGTCCAATGCCACCGTGCGCGCTTCGATCAGATCGGGCAGCGCCTCGGCCAGCTGCGCCCATGGCGCACGCACCGGCTCCAGCACGCGCCCCAGCGGATGCCGCGAACGCTGCGCGGCCCAGCTTCGCAGCTCCTCGCCCCACCACGCCAGCTTGGCGTCGGCCGGCAGCGGGTCGCCGCTGGTGTTGAGCATGTCGTCGAATTCCTGCAGCAGCGCGAACCACGCCACCGCGATATCGCGGTGCGATTCGGCCACGAACGGCGCGGCCACCGACCATTCCGGCCAACGGCTGCGCCACTTGTCGAGGAAACTGTCCAGCGCGGTACTGCTCACTACGTTGTTCCTTACGGCTGGGCCGGGGCTGCCGGCCGGGTCGGCCAGAGGCTGGCCAGTTGCAGAAGTCCGGCGTTCTCCACCAGCACATCGGCCTGCCAGGCCAGCGGGTCATCGCTGTGCAGGCGGTAGCCCCACAGCGCTGCCACCGAGGGCATGGCGGCGGCACGTGCGGCAATGATGTCGCGCTCGTCGTCACCGACATACACGCAGTCCGCGGCGTCGATGCCGATGGCCTGCGCGGCATGCAGCAACGGCAACGGATGCGGCTTGCGCTCGGCCAGGGTGTCACCGCCAACCAGCACCGCGCAGCGCTGCTGCCAGCCGTACTGCGGCACGATCAGCCGCGCCAGGTATTCGGGCTTGTTGGTGACGATGCCCCACACCGCGCCGGCCGCATCCAGCGCCGCCAGCATGCCGGCGACACCGTCGAACAGCACCGCGTGCTGGCCGATCAGCGCCTCGTAACGCTGCAGGAACTCGGGAACCAGCGCATCGCGCGCGGCCGTGTCCAGTTCCGGGAAGGCGGCCGACACCATCGCCCGCGAGCCTTTGGACACCACCGGACGCAACACTGCCGGGTCGATCGGTGCACGGCCACGCTCGGCCAGCATCGCATCGAGGGTGGCGACGAAGTCCGGTGCACTGTCCAGCAGGGTGCCATCCAGATCGAACAACACCGCGCGTGGGAACCGTGCGGTGGTCATGCGCCCTTGACCGCGTGGGCCAGGTAGTTGATGTCGGTGCGGCTGCCCAGCCGCGCACGGTTGCGCCACGGCTCGTAGGCCATGCCGCTGACATCGGCCAGCTGCAGGTCGGCCTCGCGCAGCCAGCGCGCCAGCTCGGCCGGCTTGATGAATTCCTGGTAGTGGTGGGTGCCCTTGGGCAGCAGCCGCGCCACGTACTCGGCGCCGACGATGGCCACGGCAAAAGCCGCAGCGGTACGGTTGATGGTGGACAGGAACAGATGGCCACCGGGCTTCAGCAGGCGCTTGCAGGCCTCGATGATCGCGCCCGGGTCCGGCACGTGCTCGAGCATCTCCATGCAGGTCACCACGTCGAAGCTGCCCGGCTGCTCGGCGGCCAGATCCTCGGCGGCCTGTACCCGGTAGTCGACGGTGGCGCCGCTTTCCAGCGCGTGCAGGCGAGCGACCTTGACCAGTTCCGGTGCCAGGTCGATGGCGGTGACATCGGCACCGGCCTGGGCCAGCGCTTCGCTCAGCAGGCCGCCGCCGCAGCCGATATCCAGCACCCGTGCACCGCGCAGCGGCACGCGGTCGGCCACGTACTGCAGCCGCACCGGGTTGAGGGCATGCAACGGCTTCTGCGGGCCGTCAGCGTCCCACCAGCGGTTGGCCAGTGCGGCGAACTTGTCGAGCTCGGCCTGATCGAAATTGGAGGAAGCGTGGGGGGCAGTCATGGAGAGTCCTTGCAGCGCCGGGTTCAGGCGCGGATATGACGGATGCGCTCGCGCCACTGGCGCGCATTGGCGATGATGCCCGGCAGGTCCATGCCGACCAGCTCGCGCTGCACCAGCTTTGGCCTGCCGGCAATCCAGACGTCGCTGACCTGCTGGCGGCCGGTGGCGTACACCAGCTGCGACAGCACGTTGTGCAGCGGCTGGGTCTCCAGCGCGGACAGGTCGACGCAGACCAGATCGGCCTGCTTGCCGACTTCGATCGAACCGATGCGGTCGCCGAAGCCCAGCGCACGGGCGCCACCGAGGGTGGACGCGCGCAGGGTGGTGGCCGCATCCAGCGCGGTGGCGTCGTCGGCCACGGCCTTGGCCAGGATCGCGGCGGTGCGGTTCTCGCTGAACATGTCCAGATCATTGTTGCTGGCGCAGCCATCGGTACCGATGGCCAGGTTCACGCCGGCGCGCTGCAGGGCGCAGGCCGGGCAGAAACCGGAAGCCAGTTTCAGGTTCGATTCCGGGCAGTGCACCACGCTGACGCCACGCTCGGCGCACAGGTGGATCTCCGCTTCGGTGAGCTGGGTCATGTGCACCGCGATCAGGCGGTCATTGACCAGGCCCAGCCGATCCAGCCGTGCCAGCGGGCGCTGGCCGTGCAGCTTGATCGAATCGGTGATTTCCTGCGCGGTCTCGTGGGTATGCAGGTGCACCTGCATGTCGAGCTGGTCGGACAGCATCCGCACCCGCTCGAAATTGGCATCGTTGACGGTATACGGCGCATGCGGGGCGAACGCGGTGCCGATCAGGCTGTCGGTGCGCCACTGGTCATGCAGTTCACCGGCCTTGGCAAAGTACTCGTCATCGGTCTTGGCCCAGGCAGTGGGGAAATCGATGATGACCGCGCCGACCAGCGCGCGGAACCCGTGCTTCTTGTAGACCGCGGCCTGCACGTCGCCGAAGAAATAGTTCTCGTTGGCGCAGGTAGTGCCGCCGCGCAGCATTTCTGCGATCGCCAGCGTCGTGCCATCGGCCACGAACTCGGGACCGATCACCGCCGCTTCCACCGGCCAGATGTGCTGCTGCAGCCAGGTCATCAGCGGCAGGTCGTCGGCGACGCCGCGCAGCAGGGTCATCGGGTTATGCGTGTGGGCATTGACCAGGCCAGGCATCAGCGCCGCGTCGGGACGGCTGACCACCTGCGCGGCGTGGAAACGCGCACGGGCCTCGGCACGCGGCAGGATGGCGACGATCTCGCTGCCACGGACGGCCACTGCATGGTCTTCCAGCACCACCGCATGCGGCTCGATCGGGACCACGTAACCGGCTTCGATCAGCAGGTCGCAGGCTTCGGGGAGGTGCGGGCTATCGCTCATGCGGGCTCACTGGCTGGGGGGGCGGCGAGATACTTCTGGGGGACGCGCCCCTGAGTCAGGGGCTGCCGCGAAGCGGCGGGGTCTGGAGACTCGTGAAGCGGGGCCCATGATCTGCCGAAGCAGATCATGGGAGCGCCAGCGCGAATGCGATGGCGCGTACCCGAGCATGGCTCGGCTCTACAGTAGGGTCGGCCTGCGGCCGGAACCTTACTTGACGCGCGAGGAGTACTCGCCCGAACGGGTGTCGACCTTGATGATTTCATCCTGGTTGACGAACAGCGGCACGCGGACCACTGCACCGGTTTCCAGCGTGGCCGGCTTGCCGCCACCACCGGAGGTGTCACCACGGACGCCCGGGTCGGTCTCGGTGATCTTCAGTTCGACGAAATTCGGCGGCTGCACGAAGATCGGCGAACCGTTGAACAGGGTCACGATGCAGGACTCTTCGCCCTTCAGCCACTTCTCGGCGCCGCCCATGCCGGACTTGTCGGCCTGGACCTGCTCGAAGGTCTCCGGGTCCATGAAGTGCCAGTACTCGCCGTCGCTGTACATGTAGTCCATGTTGGTATCGACCACGTCGGCCACTTCCACGTCATCGGTCGCCTTCATGGTCATTTCGACCGTGCGGCCCGACTTGATGAAGCGATAGCGCACGCGGGTGAAGGCCTGGCCCTTGCCCGGCTTGATGAACTCGGTCTCGGAGATGACGGCCGGTTCATTGTTGACCAGGATCTTCATCCCGTTCTTGACATCGTTCATGCCCGCAGTGGCCATGCTCAAGCTCCTCAAATGGCGAAACCGCCGCGCGTGCGGCGAGCCGGATAGAATGGAAAGCCCACCGGATCCCCGGCGGGCAACTGTTTATGTGTCCATGATAACCGCAGGCCCCCTCTCCATGCAGCTTTCCGCCCTTTCCCGGCCCCGCTCGGCAGGCGCGCCCCCGCGCTGGCAGCAGCTCTGGCGGCAGGCGCTGCGCGACCCGCAGGCGCTGCTGGCGCGGCTGGATCTGGATGCGGCCGCGCTGGGCGTATCAGAGGCTGCCATGGCCCAGTTCGCGCTGCGTGTTCCGGAAGGTTTCGTGGCCCGCATGCGCCGTGGCGATGCCCACGATCCGCTGCTCCGGCAGGTCCTGCCGATCGACGCCGAGATGCGTCCTGCGCCGGGGTTCAGCTTCGACGCGGTGGGCGATGGCGCCGCGAAGAAGGCCACCGGGGTCATCCAGAAGTATCGCGGCCGGGCCCTGCTGGTGGCCACCGGCAGCTGTGCGATCAACTGCCGCTACTGCTTCCGCCGGCATTTCGACTACGGCACCGAGAACGCGGCCAAGGGCGGCTGGCAGGAGGCCGTGGAAGCCATCGCGGCGGATCGGGACATCGACGAGGTGATCCTGTCCGGCGGCGATCCGCTGTCGCTGGCCACCCACAAGCTGGTCGAACTGACCGATGCGCTTGGCCGGATCCCGCATATCCGCCGGCTGCGCATCCACACCCGCCTGCCGATCGTGCTGCCAGAACGCGTGGACGAAGCGTTGCTGGCCTGGCTCGGCTCCCTGCCCTGGCCGCTGGCGATCGTCGTCCACGCCAACCACGCCAATGAATTCGACGCCAGCGTGGATACCGCGATGGCCCTGCTGCGCGGCACCGGTGCGCAGCTGTTGAACCAGGCGGTGCTGCTGCGCGGGGTCAATGACAGCGTGCAGGCCCTGCAGGACCTGAGCGAGCGCAGCTTCGCCGCCGGCGTGCTGCCCTATTACCTGCACCAGCTGGACCGGGTCGAGGGCGTGGCCCATTTCGAAGTGGACGATACCCGCGCCAAGGCCCTGATCGCCGGTCTTACCGCGCGCCTGTCCGGCTACCTGGTGCCCAAGCTGGTGCGCGAACTGCCCGGCGACCCGAGCAAGCGCCCGCTGTAACAGCAGATCCACGCCATGCGTGGATCGCGACGGATCACGCCCCTGATTCGATCATCCGCACAACTTCGGTGGCGGTGACCGGGTGGCTCAACCGGTAGCCCTGGCCCAGATCGCAACCGCGCTGGGCCAGCAGTTCGAACTGCGCTTCCTGCTCGATGCCCTCGGCCACCACGGTGATGCCCAGCGCGTGAGCCATCGCGATGATCGCCGTAGTCAAGGCCAGATCGTCCGGATCGCGCTGCATGTCGGCAACGAAACTCTTGTCGATCTTGACCCCATCCACCGGCACCTGGCGCAGATGGCTGAGACCGGAGAAACCGGTACCGAAATCATCCAGCCATACCTTCACCCCTGCCCGGTGCAGCCGGTCCAGCAGCTGCGCGGCGAGCATCTCGTCCCCGATCACCGCCGTTTCGGTCAGCTCCAGGTGCAGGCGTGATGCGGGCAGGCCAGATTCCTGCAGGCACTGTGCGACCAGCGCGGGCAGCTCTCCGCCGCGCAGCTGCCGTGGCGACACGTTGACCGAGACAAACACCTCGTCGCCGGCGACCCCGCGCGGCCACTGCACCGCCTCCATGCAGGCCGCACGCAGCACCTTCGGACCGATGACCTCGATCAGGCCGCTCTGCTCGGCCACTTCGATGAACACAGAGGGAGGGATCGTGCCCAGGGTCGGGTGCTGCCAGCGCAGCAGCACTTCGACACCCACCATGCGGCGGTCGCGCATGCGGAAGATCGGCTGGTAGGCCAGCCGCAACTCGCCGCGCTCCCACGCACCACGCAGTTCCTGTTCCATGTGGACGCGGCGCTCGACCGCGTGATCCATGGCCCGGCTGTAATAGCGGTAGCAGTTCTTGCCGGCCATCTTCGCCTGGTACATGGCGATGTCGCCGTTCTTCAGCAGCGTGGTCGCATCGGCGGCATCATCGGGGAACAGGGTCACACCGATCGAGGTGCCCAGGAACAGCTCCCTGCCCTGCACCACCAGCGGCTTGCCCAGTTCGCGCACCAGCACTTCGGCCAGCAGGCGGGCATTGGCCGCGACATCACCATCGCCCACCAGGATCACGAATTCGTCGCCGCCGAACCGCGCAAGCAGCGCATCGTCGCCACCGGCTTCGGCAACGGCACGACCGATACGCTGGGCGAACTGCAGCAGGGCCTCATCGCCGGCCTCATGGCCCAGGGTGTCGTTGACCCGCTTGAAATCGTCGATGTCGGCAAACAGCAGGCCCAATCGATGGTTGGACGCACGCGCGGCCATCAGGCGGTGGTCCAGCGCCTCGCGGAACGCCAGCCGGTTGGTCAGCCCGGTCAGGGCATCGGTATAGGCCATGTGCCGGACTTCACGGTCATGCCGGGCAATCGCATCACGCATGCGCACAAAGCCACGTACCAGCTCGCCCACCTCATCGTCGCGGCTGTTTTCCTGCAGCGGCGCCTGGTAGTCGCCCGCTTCGATACGCCGTGCCGCAGCCGCCAGCTCGCGGATCGGCGCGACCAGGGTGCGCTGCACGTACAGGATCACCACTACCCCGATCACCACCAGCAGCCCGAGCATCAACAGCAGCCAGCCCAGGTGGCGGCTGCCGACCTGCTGCAGGCGCTCGCCCAGGGTGGCGTTGGCCGCCTGTTCGCGCTGCTGCACTTCGTCCAGCGCCATGCCGACGCGGACGCCGCCGATGCGCTGCTTGCCGACCATGATCGGCATGGTGTTGTCGAGCACCAGCGGCGACGCCTGCACCACCAGCGACTGCGCGGCCACGGCCCCGGGCGCCAGCGGATCGGTCATCGGCCGGCCGAAATCCGGCACCCCCACCGATCCGTCGTGCACCAGCCGGCCACGATCGTCGAACACCAGCACGTAACGCACCACCGGCTGCCGCGAAATGCTGCGCACCAGTGCACCGACCTGGTCCAGGTCGTTGTAGTACAGCGGATTGGCCAGTGCGTCGGACAGCTCGCGCACCATTGCTTCACCACGGCTGCGCACACTGCGGTCGAACAGTTCATGCAGGACGTTGCCGCTGAGGCTCTTGACCTCGGTCTGCATCGCCGCCTGCCGCCCCAGCAGCACTGCCAGGATCGCCACCACCACCAGCATTGCCCCGCCCATCGCAAGCAGGAATCGGGCCTGCATCCCGGAGCCGAGCCACTTCATTCCACTTCCATCCGCACGCGCGTCAACCCTTGTTTCAATTCATCCAGCCGCTGCTGCGCATGCGCATCGACGCGGTGGAAACCAGAAGTGCCAAAAAACTGTTGCAACGCCCCCTGTGCCCGTGGATCGGCAGCCGCCTGCAGCAGAACCTCCTGCAATCGATCGCGCACCCGTGGGTCGAGATCGGCCCGCACCATTTCCACCGCGCGCGGATACGGTTCGGTCCGCAGCAGCACGCGGAAGTCGCGGCGGAACGCAGCCGGCACCCGCCGCTCGTCGTCCCAGTCCACACTGCTTACCGCACCGCCATCGACCAACCCCTTGTGCACCCACGTGGCGATGTTCAACTCGCTGCGTGCGAACACATAGCCCACGCTGTCCGGGCCGGGAGTGTCCCATGCCCCCGCCAGGATCTGCGGGGCCACGCCATGACCCAGCAGCGTCACCACCGGCACCAGATAGGCACTGGTGGAAGCGGTGCTCTGCAACGCCAGGCGATGCCCCTTCAATTCCTCAAGGTGCTGGATCGGACTGTCGCGACGCACGAAGAACACCGTGTGGTACTCACGCACGCCACTGCGCTCGGTCAGCAGCAGCGGACGGGCGCCGCTGCGCTGGCCCAGCGACATTGCCGTGCCGGCGGTCTCGGTCACCCAATCCACCCGCCCCCGCCGCAGGAAACTGGACATCTGCTGCGGATCGCGCGCCATCAGGATCCGGCCTTCGCGGATTCCCACCCCATGCATGTGTGCCACCACGTAGTCCAACAACGGCTGCAACTGCGTGTAATGCGCCTTCGGATCATCGCTGATCCGCCCCAGAACCAGCACCGGGTCATGGTCAGGCGCAGCATGGGCCACCCCGGCCAGCAGCACCAAGGCCAGGCTCAGCAGACTCCCCTGCAGCGCCTCCCGCAGACCCGTCACGGCATCATCCCCCCAAGGACATCCGGACAGACTACCCGAAAAAACCGGAACCTCGTCAGCCGTCCTTGTTGTCGCTGCGCGCGATCCTGGCCATGCGCTGGGCGTCGGCGAGGACGCCGCGCAGCAGGCGCACTTCGGGCTCGCTCAACGCGCTGCGCAGGAACAGGCGGCGCAGCTTGCGCATTGCCGAATCCGGTGCGCGCCCCTTGTGGAAATCGATCTCGTCCAGGGTGTCGCCCAGCTGCGCGAAGAAGCTCTCCATCTGGTCGTGACTGGCAGCCTGCTCGCGATTGCCCGGCCCTGCCTCGGCAACCGGCTGCGCGCCCAGCAGCTGCATGCGCACTTCATAGGCCAGCACCTGAACCGCGGCGGCCAGGTTGAGCGAGCTGAACTCAGGATCGGACGGAATGTGCACGGCGGCATGGCACAGCTGCAGCTCTTCGTTGGTCAGGCCGGTGCGCTCACGGCCGAATACCAGCGCCACTTCGTCGCCTTCGCCGGCCCGGGTCACGGCGCGGGCCGCGGCATCGGCCGGCAGGAATTCCTCCAGCTGGACCCGCCGGGCGCGCGCGGTGCAACCCAGCACGAAGCGGCAGTCGGCCACGGCTTCGGCCAGGGTGGCGACCACCGGCGCGTCGCCGAGCACATCCTCGGCACCGGCCGAGCGCCGGAAGGCCTCTTCATCAAGCGGCTTTTCCGGCGCCACCAGAACCAGGCGGGCCAGGCCCATGGTCTTCAGGGCACGGGCGGCGGCCCCCATGTTGCCGGGGTGTTGGGTGCCGACAAGGACGAATCGGAGGCGGCTGGCAGCGGGAAACTGGGACATGAACAGGGAAAAGGTCGAGCTGGACGAAGACCAATGGTAAACTGTGCGGCCGGCCACTGCGCCGGACCTGCTCTTTTCCCCCGCCAGCCCTTCTCTTCTGCCTTTCCGGGAGCCCACACCATGCAGAAACCCGCCGTAACCGTCATGGTCAAGGCCGCCCGCCTCGCCGGCAACGTCCTGTTGCGCAACATCAACAAGCTCGAGGCGCTGAATGTGGTGCAGAAGGGCCGCATGGACTACGCCAGCGAAGTCGATGCAGATGCGGAAAAGGTCATCGTCAAGGAACTCAAGCGCGCCTACCCCGAGTACGGCATCTTCGGTGAAGAAGGTGGTGTACAGAGCGAGCGTCGCCACATGTGGGTCATCGACCCGCTCGACGGCACCAGCAACTACCTGCGCGGCGTGCCGCATTACTGCGTGTCGATCGCCCTGGTCGAGAACGGCGAGCCGACCGATGCGGTCATCTTCGACCCGTTGCGCAATGAACTGTTCACCGCCAGCCGCGGCGCCGGTGCCGTCCTCAACGATCGCCGCATCCGCGTTGCCGACCGCAAGGACCTGGAAGGCACCATGATCCACACCGGCTTCGCCCCGCGTGAGCGCGCCCGCGCCAGCGCCCAGCTGAAGTCGGTCGACACCCTGCTGGTCCAGGCCGAGGATATCCGCCGTACCGGTTCGGCCGCGCTGGACCTGGCCTATGTGGCCTGCGGCCGCGCCGATGCCTATTTCGAAGCCGGTGTGAAGGCATGGGATATCGCCGCCGGCCTGCTGCTGGTCCGCGAGGCCGGTGGCAAGGTCTGCGACTTCAAGGGCGCGACCCTCGGCCGCATGGACAACCGCGGCCCGGACAACCACCAGATCGTGGCCGGCAACCTGAAGGTGGCCGAGGCGCTGCAGAAGGTGCTGGTCAATACCGGTTACGCCGCCGAGTTCGACGCGAAGTTCTGATACCCGCGTAGAAACGGTTCAGCGGAACGGCGCCTGCGAAGGCGCCGTTCCTGTTTGCGCTGTCATGCACCGGTAGCGCCGGGCCACGCCCGGCGGATCGTTTCCGCGCTGCCAGCTCTCGCCTCCAGCGCGCTCGGCCACCGCCGTCAGGGGTCGATATCGCGGAACCCGCGCTCGTCCAGCACCGCCTGCACGGCACCGGAGTCTTCATCGATGATGCGCAGTCCAGCCGGCGGCGCCTCGCTGCTGCCGGTGAGCACGTAGGCCGAGCAATGGGCCAGCAGGTAGCGGTGCTGCCACGGAAGGTTGTTCCAGGTCGGCATCGTCATCACGTTGCCACCGCGCTTGCCTGCGTGGCGCAGATCGATGAGGCCCACTTCCTGGCTGTCCCTGATCAGGTCGGGACACATTCCAAGCAAGGAAGGCGGAAACGCGGGAGACGGGCCCTCCGGCCCCTGGTCGCGGGCAGCGACCGATGCGCTTGCGGCCAGCAACAACGGAAGCCAGGTCATGGCGTATCGCATGGATGTTTGTCCTTGAACATCACCGGTGAGCAGCGGCGTCACGTTACCACGCGTGATACGCCCTGCCCGACCAGCCCCGACACGGGCGTCGGGGCCAGTGCGGACACCTGCACATCGGCGCCGCCGCAACGGAAAACGCCCGGCACAAGGCCGGGCGTTGGTGTTTCCGGGTGCGGCCCGACGCTTACGCCGCGGTGGATGCCCGCAGCGCGGCGATGCGCTCTTCCAGCGGCGGATGGCTCATGAACAGCTTCCTGGCCGTCGAACCGGCAATACCGAATGCGGCAATCTGGGTCGGCAGCGTGCTCTGGCCGTGGTTGAGCTGCAGGCGTTCCAGCGCGGCGATCATCTTCTGGCGGCCGGCCAGCGAAGCACCGCCGGCGTCGGCACGGAACTCGCGGTGGCGCGAGAACCACATCGAGATCATCGTGGCGAACAGGCCGAACACCATTTCCAGCACGAACACGATGATGAAGTACGCAAAGCCGCGGCCGCCGCCTTCGCGGTTGCCCGACAGCGCGCTGTCGATGATGCCGCCGACCACGCGGGCCAGCACGATCACGAAGGTGTTCAGCACACCCTGCAGCAGCGCCATGGTGATCATGTCACCGTTGGCGACGTGGGCGATTTCATGGCCCAGCACCGCCTCGGCCTCGTCTTCGCTCATGTTGTGCAGCAGGCCGGTGGACACCGCCACCAGCGCGTTGTTGCGGTTGGCGCCGGTGGCGAAGGCGTTGATCTCCGGGCCGTCATACACCGCCACTTCCGGCATGCCGATGCCGGCCGCCTTGGCCTGGCGCTTGACGGTGGCCAGCAGCCAGCGCTCGGTCTGGTTGCGCGGTTCGGTGATGACCACCGCACCGGTGGAGCGCTTGGCCATCCACTTGGACAGCAGCAGCGAAATGAGTGAACCGCCGAAACCGAAGATGGCCGCCATGACCAGCAGGCCGCTCATGGAGCGGGAGTCCACGCCCAGGATCGACATCACGATGCTCGCAAGGATCAGCACCGCAAGGTTGGTCGCTAGAAAGAGGGCAATACGGGTGAACATGGGAAATTCCGGCTCGGAAGGGGTCGATATCCGTCAATTTGCGGTGCGCTCAGCTTGAATTCAAGCGCCAACCTGACCGACGATTCAGTCTGCATGACTGCCAACGCCCCCTGCGGCCGCTTCGCACCTTCGCCGACCGGCCTGCTTCACCCCGGATCCCTGCTCGCCGCCTTCGGCAGCTGGCTGCTTGCCCGTCATCATGGCGGCGCCTGGCGCCTGCGCATCGAAGACGTTGATCCGCCGCGCACGGTACCCGGCGCGGCGCGGGCACAGCTGCAGGCGCTGGCGGCGTTCGGCCTGGTCCATGACGGCCCGATCCTCTGGCAGAGCACGCGCGGCGGGGCTTACCAGGCCGCGCTGGACGCGCTGCTTGCCGGCGATCAGGCCTTCGTCTGCCACTGCAGCCGCAGCGAGCTGGCCGCCAGCGGCGGCATCCACCACCGTTGCGTGGCGCGGCAAGCGCGGCCGGACCCTGCCGTCCGCTTCCGCGTGCCGGCCGGCAGCATCGTGCAGTTCGACGATGGCCTGCGCGGCCTGCAACAGCAGGACGTGCATGCCGACGTCGGCGACTTCGTGCTGCGCCGTGCCGACGGCTGCTGGGCCTACCAGCTGGCGGTGGTGGTCGATGATGCCGCGCAAGGGGTTACCGAGGTGGTGCGCGGCGCCGACCTGCTGGACTCCACCGCACGGCAGATCCTGCTGCAGCGGGCGCTGGGCCTGGCGGTACCGCGTTACTGGCACCTGCCGCTGCTGCTCGATGCGCCGGGCCACAAGCTGTCCAAATCACTGGCCGCACTGCCGGTGGACAGCGCGCAGCCGCTGCCGGTGCTGCGCCAGCTCTGGCAGCTGCTTGGCCAGCCTCCCGCCGCGCTGGACGCTGCATACGATCTGGCCGCGCTGCTGGCCGCTGCACGACAGGCCTTCGACCCCGCCCGGCTGCCGCGCGCTGACATCCTGATTGGAGCGGGCCTGCTGCCACCCGGCGCACTTTCAGCCCCGATGTTGCAGAATCCATCTTCCCCCACCTGATATCCGGACAGCTCTCCATGACATCTCGCGTCGCACTGGTCACCGGCGGAACCGGCGGCATCGGTACCGCCATCTGCCAACGCCTGGCCGACCAGGGCCACCGGGTCGCCACCAATTACCGCGACGAAGCCAAGGCACGCGCCTGGCAGCAGGTGATGACCGAGCGCGGCTACGGCGTGTCCCTCTTCCCGGGTGATGTGTCCGAGCCGGGCAGTGCCGAAGCCATGATCCGCGCGGTCGAGGCCGAACTCGGCCCGGTCGAGATCCTGGTCAACAACGCCGGCATCACCCGCGATACCACCTTCCACCGCATGCGCGCCGAGCAGTGGCACGACGTCATCAACACCAACCTCAATTCGGTGTTCAACGTCACCCGCCCGGTCATCGAAGGCATGCGCCGCCGTGGCTGGGGCCGGGTCATCCAGATCAGTTCGATCAACGGCCTGAAGGGCCAGTACGGCCAGGCCAACTACGCCGCCGCCAAGGCCGGCATGCACGGCTTCACCATCTCGCTGGCGCGCGAGAACGCGGGCTTCGGCATCACGGTCAACACCATCTCGCCCGGCTATGTGGCCACCGACATGGTGATGGCGGTGCCGGAGGAAGTGCGCGCCAAGATCATCGCCGACATTCCCACCGGTCGCCTCGGCAAGCCGGAGGAGATCGCCTACGGGGTGTCGTTCCTGGTCGCCGAGGAAGCCTCATGGATCACCGGCAGCAACCTGGACATCAACGGCGGCCACCATATGGGCTGGTAAGCGGCCAGGCCGCGCCGGGTCCGACACCCACGCAGCGCTACCCTGCCGTTGGTCATGCTGCGCAGCACGCAAACCCTTGTTGCGCAACATTCTGCGGGCCGAAAGCCAAGCCTGGCGGGGGCTGGGGCGGTTGCAACGGCTGCTGCACTGCGCCATGCTGCGCGTCTACTGTGACGAGTACCGCTTCATGGCTGCGACCCGCATCATCAAGAAGTATCCGAACCGCCGTCTGTATGACACCGAGATCTCCAGCTACATCACCATAGAGGATGTGCGCCAGCTGATCCTCGACGGCGAAGACTTCGAAGTCCGTGACGCCAAGAGCGGCGACGACCTCACCCGATCGGTCCTGCTGCAGATCATCGCCGACCAGGAACAGGACGGCGAGCCGATGCTCTCCACCCAGCTGCTCAGCCAGCTGATCCGTTTCTACGGTGATTCCCTGCAGGGCTTCATGGGCAACTACCTGGAGCGCAGCATGCAGGTCTTCCTGGACCAGCAGCAGCAGTTCCGCCAGCAGATGGGCAACCTGCTGGGGCAGACCCCCTGGGCCATGATGAACCAGCTGACCGAGCGCAACCTGGAGCTGTGGCAGGAATTCCAGCGCAACATGGGCAGTGGTTTCGGCGGCCCGCGTCCAGGTGGTACCGGCACGGGTACGGGCACCGGCACCGGCACCACCGGCAAGCCGAACGAGTCCGGCACCAGCACCGGCGGCAAGACGCGCCGCTGAGGCGAACACCCCGGGATGAACAAGAACGGCGCGCCATGGGCGCGCCGTTTTTTTTGTTCTATCCATCCGCCTGCCAAGGCACGGCGTGGATCTAGCGCTTGGCCTTGCACCCTGTGCACACGCGCTCGACCTTGTAGCCCTTGGCCTTCAACTTCTCCACCAGGCCATCGCTGCCCAGCAGGTGCAGGCCGCCGACCACCACCAGCGTGCCGCCCTGCCCGGCCTGCAGGTACGGCAGCAGTTTGGGCACCCATGCATCGTTGCGGTCGGTATTGATGCGCTTGTAGAGCTGCGGATACTGCTGGCGCATTTCAACGCCCATCTTGTTCCACAGGAAGCGCTCGTCGCCACGTCGCCATGCCTCATGCAGCATGCGCGCCTGCTCATCGGCCTTGCCAGCCTGGTCCAGCGCTTCGGTCAGCATCTGCCGCTGCTCCTGCAGACTCATGCCATCGAGCAGGTTGATCTGGCTGGCCATGTCTTCCAGGCCCGCCGTCTTCCTGCCGGTCTTCTGCGCACGCTGCATGAAATGCCGGTCCAGGCCGAGCTCAGGGTCCAGCCCCAGTTTCTGCATCTGCCCGACACTGATGGTCAGGCCCACGAACCATGCTTTCATGCCCTGCAACTGGGCCAGCGGCAGCTGGTTCTGCGCCGCGTAGGCCTGCAGCTTCTGCCACGTCGGCGCATCCAAATCACGCTTGAGTTCGCTGCCATCCTTGCGGGTGGCCACCTGCACCATCTGGCTGGCCATCTGTGGCGACTGAAGCTCTTCGGGAGTGACCTCGAACAGCACGCGCTGCGAAGCATCGAATGCCTGTTCGACATCGACCGACAGCGGATAGTCCTGCGGCTTCAACAGATGGAAGGAGCCCAGCAGGAACAGGCGCGCATCGCCCTGCCCGGTGACCTTCCACAACAGCGGCAATGGCGGCTTGCCCGTCGCCGCATCCGCGGCCGCATCCCGCGCGGTCGCCAACGGCGCAATGGCGCACGCAAGCAGAAATACAGTACTGCGCAGCAGCAGTTTCATCGTCATTTTCAGCCCTCTCCTTCAGGCAGGTGATATGCCTTCTCGCCGGCTTCCACGCGCAGGTCCAGGCGGTTTTCCGGTGGCGCCAGCGGGCAGGTGGCATACGCGGTGAACGCGCACGGCGGGTTGGTGGCGTGGTTGAAATCGAGCAGCACATGGCCGTCGGCCGTGGGCGCATCGGTATCCAGGTAGCGCCCGGCAGGATAGCTGCCATGGCCGCTGGTGCGATCGGCGAAGATCAGGAACAGCGGCTGCCCCGGCTCGCCGATGGCCTGCAACCGCCAGCTGCGGCCATCGCGCTCGAACTCGACCGTACCGGCACTGGGCATGGCAGTGGTCAGGCCGGTGATGTCCACGATCGGCATGGTCGTGCCCGGCGGGTGCGGAATGAAGCGCGCCTTCAGCTGCCAACCCGGGCCACCGGGCCAGTACTGCAGGCCGGCGAAATCGCGCCGTGCCGGCGCATCGGCGTGCTTGACCCGCAGCGCATCACGCGGACCGCGACGGATCAGGCTGAGCTGGCCTTTGCCGCCATCGAAGGCCAGCAGGGTCGGCTGCGGATCCTTGTCGGTATCCATGCGCACGCGGCCACGCACCGGCTGCCCGTCCAGGGTGACATCCGTGCCGGATTCGGGAGTGAACCACCACTGGTCGCCCTCGCGGCGCAGCAGGCCAAGCTTGGCCGGCCCCACCGCGAGACGGATGCCGCTGGTGGCGCCACTGCCAACGAAGTGCGACCGGTTCTGCAGCCAGTGCAGGCCGACCAGCGCGGTCCAGCCGTCCGCCCGGGTCAGGTCCTGGTAGCGCAGCACGCGCCATTGCTGTTGCTGCGCGGCGAATGCCGGATCTTCAACGGCCGGCGGCGCCGGCGTCGGTGCCGGGCTGCAGGCGGCCAACAACAGGGCAGCCAGCAGGCTCCCCAATCCCCAATGTCGCATCAGTGCTCCCCTCAACGTCCGCGCAGGAACCAGCGGTCGATCTCCGCCAGCGAAAAACGCGCCCAGGTCGGTCGACCGTGATTGCACTGACCCGAGCGTTCGGTGATTTCCATGTCGCGCAGCAGTGCGTTCATTTCCGGCACCGTCAAGCGCCGGTTCGCACGCACCGCGCCATGGCAGGCCATGGTCGACAGCAGTTCATCGCGCGCGGTTGCGATGCGCCGGCTCTGGCCATGCTCGCGCAGGTCGGTCAGCACATCGCGCAGCAGCCCTTCCGGCTCGGCATTGGCCAGCAATGCCGGGATGCTGCGCACGTGGAGCGCGCCAGGACCGGCACGGGTGATTTCGAAGCCGAGCGCGGCCAGCGTCTCTGCCTCCGCTTCGGCAGTGTCGGCCTCACGCTCACCCACCGCCAGGGTGATCGGCACCAGCAACGGCTGCGACTGCAGGCCGATGCCATCGTGGGCATTCTTCAATCGTTCGTAGCCGATGCGCTCGTGCGCTGCATGCATGTCGACCACGATCAGGCCTTCGGCATTCTCGGCCAGGATGTAGATGCCGTGCAGCTGGGCGATGGCATAGCCCAGCGGCGGCACGCCGGCATCCGCACGGGTGACCGGCAGCCCGTTCTCCATCGGCATCGGCGGCAACGCCGCACCACGCTCGGCAGCGCCTGGCGACGAATACAGGGCCGCGTAGGCCGCCGGTGCATCGGCCACCTGCAGGCCCAACGGCTGCTGTGGCCGCCAACCGGAGAATCCACCGCCACCGCCCGACCCTGCACCGGGCGCCGGGCCGCGGACGAAACCATAGCTGGACGCCGTCATGCCAGCCGTGGCCGCCGCACCTTCCATCGCGGCCGCATGCGCGGCACCTGCACCGATCTCCTGCGCTGTCACCCCAGCGCGGGTGTCGGCCAGTGCATCCTTCAGGGTGCGGTAGACGAAGTCGTGCACCAGCCGCGAATCGCGGAAACGTACTTCGTGCTTGGCCGGATGCACGTTCACATCCACCCGGGTCGGGTCCAGTTCCAGGAACAGCACATAGGCCGGCTGGCGGCCGTGGTAGAGCACATCGCCGTAAGCCATCTTCACCGCGTGCGCGACACTGCGGTCACGCACCGAGCGACCATTGACATACAGGTACTGCTGGTCGGTACTGGCACGCGAATAATGGGGCTGCGCGATCCAGCCGTGCAGCCGCAGGCCGGCACCGCTGTGGTCCACGCGCACCGCCTGCGCAGCGAAATCCTCGCCCAGCGTTTCGGCCAGGCGCACATCCGAATACAGGTCGCCCGGCTTGTAGCGGCGCGACGCCTTGCCGTTGTGCGACACGCGCAGTTCGACATCGGGGCGGGCCAGCGCCAGCGAGCGCAGCCATTCCTCGATATGCCCCAGTTCGGTACGCTCGGCACGCAGGAACTTGCGTCGCGCCGGCACGTTGTAGAACAGCTCGCGCACTTCCACCGTGGTGCCTGGCGCATGCGCGCGCGGGGTCACCTCGCCGATCTTGCCGCCTTCGATCTGCAGCGCCGAACCATGCTCGTCATGGGCGCGGCGCGAGGACAGGGTGAAACGGCTGACCGAGGCAATGGACGGCAGCGCTTCGCCACGGAAACCGAGCGTTGCCACCGCTTCCAGCTCATCAAGGTTGGCGATCTTGCTGGTTGCATGCCGCGATACCGCCAGCGGCAGCTGTTCGGGCGCAATACCACTGCCGTTGTCGCGGATGCGGATCAGGCGCACACCGCCTTCCTCCAGCTCGATATCGACGCGGCTGGCACCGGCATCGATCGCGTTCTCGACCAGTTCCTTCACCACCGATGCGGGGCGTTCGACCACCTCACCGGCGGCGATCTGGTTGATCAGGATTTCCGGCAGCGGCCGGATCGGACGCGGATCGGGCGCGGTCATGGGGCTGGCTGGGTTTCAGACGTCATGCCCTGATGATAACGGAGCTGCACTTCCGCCGGGCATGGCCCGGCGCTACCGTAACCCGCTGCGCGGGTTACTTGCTGCCGCCGGCGACGGTGCTGGCGGCGTCGATCTCGGCCTGGGCACGGGCGGCATACAAGGTACCCGGCGGCGGCTGGCGGCTGAAGAAGGTGTGCACGCCATCCAGCACTGCGCCGGCCACCTTGCGCTGGTACGCCGGATCGATCAGGCGGCGCTCTTCATCCGGGTTGGAGATGAAGGCGGTTTCCACCAGCATCGCCGGCATGTCCGAGGTGCGCAGCACGGCAAAGTTGGCGCGCTCGATGTTCGGCTTGTGGTTGTTGCCGATCCTCTTCAGACCGCCCAGCACGTGCCCGGCCGCGTCCTCGGAGGACTTCATGTAGCCGCTCTGGGCCAGGTCCAGCAGGACGTTGGCCAGCGTCCCTTCGGTCTGCTGCAGGCGCACGCCACCGACCAGGTCGGCCGCGTTTTCCTTGTCCGCCAGCCAGCGTGCGCGCTGCGACGACGCGCCCTTGGTCGACAGCACATAGACCGAGGAGCCGGTGGCCGAACGGTTCTCGGCCGCATCGGCGTGGATCGAAATGAAGATGTCCGCCTTGTTCGCGCGGGCCTTCTGCGCACGCATCGGCAGCGGAATGAACACATCGCTGTCGCGGGTCAGGAAGGCTCTCAGGCCGGGCGTGGCATTGACCTGGCGCGCCAGTTCACGCGCCACCGCAAGGGTGACGTCCTTTTCGCGCTTGCCGGTCGGACCGATGGCGCCGGGATCCTGGCCGCCATGGCCGGGATCGATCGCCACCACCAGATGACGCATCCCCGGCTGCATGCGGATGCGCGAGGCATCACTGGGCATGCTGGGGCGCGGCGATTCGGCCTGCGCGACAGGTGTCGGCGCGGGGCGCGGCGGATTGGCAACCACTGCGGCGGTCGGCTGGCCGGCAAGGATCGCCGCTGCCGAAGACGGCGGCGTGCTGCTGGCCGTCGTGCCGGCCGCTGCAACCTGCACCGGGGTAGTGCTCGGCGCCGGTGTCGGCACCGCGGGCGCGGCGGCACTGGCACTGGCCTGCTGCTGCACCTGTGCGGTCAGCAGGGCCGTGGCCCGCGCAGCATCGCCACGTGTCTGCGGGTTGGGTGCCGACGGGACCACCGTGGGCTGTTGCGGCACCGGTGCCGGCGTTGCAGCCTGGCGCGCAACCGGTGCCGGACCATCGCCCGGCCACTCGATGACCAGCTTGGATTCATTGCCTTCGCGCTGCATCTGCGGGCGGAAAGGGGCGACCGTCTCGGCCAGGTCGAACACGACGCGGAAGGTGCCCGGCACCGGCTGTCCGGTGCGCACTGCGGTGACCACGCCCTGCGGCGAAGGCATCTTCAGGTTGCGCACCGCGCTGGAATCGGGGAAATCCACCACCAGTCGATTGGGGCCGGCCAGGGACAGGGTCTTGTAGCCGCCACTGCCGACCAGCGCGATTTCCGCACGGGTGCCGGTGGCTCCCGTATTCAGCAGAACCTGGCGGACTTCGCCGGCCCACGCACTGACGCTCGCCAGACTCAGTCCGACGGCGGCACAGATGGCAATGAGACGGTTCCCCGGGCGCATGACTCAGGATTCAATCACCGCGCTGAACGGAATGCAACACCTTTTTCCTTAATAATCCGTAACCTGCCGACAGTTGTTCTCGTCAGCCGACAGAAATGGCCTGCAAGTCGCCCGCTTGAGGGAGCCGCTGCAGCCATTCACGACCCGAGTCGCTGGTGCCGGTGAGACGGACGCGACGGCCCTGCCCCTCGATTTCCAGCGCCACCACCAGATCGGTCGGCGGCAGCGCGCCGGCGCCGCGTTCGGGCCATTCCACCAGCCACAGCACCGCACTGCCCTCGTCCAGCCCGAGAAAATCCAGCTCACCGGCCTGGCCGATGCGGTAAAGGTCCATGTGCCAGGCCTCTCCGCCACTGGCCAGCGGGTAGCGCTCGACCAGGGTGTAGGTGGGGCTGCGGATCGCGCCCTGCACGCCCAGTGCGCGCAGCAATGCCCGCGCCGTGGTCGACTTGCCCGCGCCAAGGTCACCGCGCAGTTCAACCAGCGCCTGCGGCGGGCGGGTGGCGGCCAGCCACTGGCCAAGCAGTTCGGTGGCATCGCTGTCGGCGAGGAAGAATTCGGTCATCGGGATCGTTCCGGGTTGGCCAGCCGCCGCAGGGGCGCCAGCAGATCAGTAGGGAGCAGGCCGCGGGCGCCGTCAGCGGCGGCGATATCCCCGGCCAGGGCATGCAGGAGTGCGCCGCCGGCCGCTGCGTCGAATGCAGGCAGCCCCTGCGCGCGCAGGCTGGCGATGATGCCGGTCAACAGGTCGCCCATGCCACCCACGGCCATGCCGGGATTGCCTGCTGCAATCAATCGCGGCGTGCGGCCCGGCGCGGCGATGATGCTGCCTGCCCCCTTCAGCACCACCACCGCGTGGTAACGCTCGGCCAGCGCCTGCGCGCTGGCATGGCGGTCCAACTGGATCGCCGCCGTAGTGGTTTCCAGCAACCGCGCCGCTTCGCCGGGGTGTGGGGTCAGGATCGCATCGGGCAGCGCACGGGCGTCGCGTGCAAGCAGGTTCAACGCATCGGCGTCGATCACCAGCGGCAGGCCGGACTGCAGAACGCGGGCGTACAGCGCGCGCGCCCAGTCGTCCTGCCCCAGCCCGGGACCGATCGCAACCACCCTGGCCTTTGCCAGCAATGCCGGCAGCACATCGCCGTCTTCCACGGCGTGGGTCATCGCCTCGGGCAGGCGCGCCAGCAACGGCCCGACGTGGTCGCGGCGGGTGCCGATGCTCAACAGGCCCGCACCCGCGCGCAGCGCCGCCTCGGCGGCCAGGGCGATGGCGCCGCCGCTGCCGTGGTTGCCGCCCACGCACAGCACATGGCCGGATTCGCCCTTGTGGCTGTTGGCGCGGCGCGGCGGCAGCAACGGCGGCAGGCGGTCCTGCACCCAGCGATGCACCGCCGGCAGCACGTCCTGCCAGGCCGCGTCGGGCAGCTGCAGCGGCGCCAGTTCGCGCGCGCCCGCATATTCCAGCGCGTCACCGGTATACAGCCCGCGATGGGCGACGATGAACTGCACGGTTACGGCGGCTTTCACCGCAACGCCCGGCGCGCTGCCACGGTCGGCATCGACGCCGCTCGGCACATCCAGCGCCACTACTGGCGCCGACTGCGCATTGAGCGCTTCGATCAGCGCCAGCGCCGCAGCGGCCGGCGCACGGTCCAGCCCCAGCCCGAACAGCGCATCAACCCAGACATCGGCCTCCGGCAGCACTCCGTCGAAGTCCGTCACACGGCCACCGGCGGACCTGAAATCCGATGCGGCACGCTGCGCCAGCGCGGTGGAAGGGCCCTTTCCAGGCAGCGCGACCACCTGCACCTGCCGGCCGGCCTGCAGCGCATGGCCAGCCAACACGTAGCCGTCTCCGCCATTGTTGCCGCTGCCGACCACCACGCCGATCCGCCGGGCCTGTGGCCAATGCTGCAGCAGGCAGTGCCAGGCCGCTTGGCCGGCCTGCGCCATCAGCCCCCAGCCAGCGTCGCCCGCCAGTGCGGAAGCGCGGGCATCCAGCGTGCGCGCAGCAACGGAATCGAACAGATCGGCAAGGTTGGCCATCCGGGGATTTTATACTGGTGCGCATGTTCCCCGTCCCTGCCCCCCTCAACCCGGCCCTGGCCGTGCAGCGCATCCGCGATCTGGCGCGTGCGCACGGCTTCCAGCGCTGTGGCATCGCAGGCATCGAACTGGGTGAGGACGAGGCACACCTGGCCGATTGGCTGGGCCAGGGCCTGTACGGCACGATGGACTGGATGGCCCGCCACGGCACCCTGCGTGCGCGCCCGGCCGAACTGCTGCCCGGTACCGTACGGGTGATCTCGGTGGGCATGGATTACAGCCACAAGGACGATACCGAGGCCTGGGCCACCCTGGCCGACCCGGGGCGCGCCTACGTGGCCCGCTACGCATTGGGCCGCGACTACCACAAGCTGATGCGCAACCGCCTGCAGAAGCTGGCCACGCAGATCAACGATGAAGTGGCACCACTGGGTTACCGCGTATTCGTCGACTCCGCGCCGGTGCTGGAGCGTGCGTTGGCGCGCAATGCGGGGCTTGGCTGGATCGGCAAGCACACCTGCCTGATCGATCGCCACGGCGGCTCGTGGTTCTTCATCGGCGAGATCTACATCGACCTGCCGTTGCCGATCGATACGCCGGCCAGCGCACACTGCGGCACCTGCACCCGCTGCATCGACGTCTGCCCGACCCAGGCCATCACCGGGCCGCAGCGACTGGATGCGCGTCGCTGCATTTCCTACCTGACCATCGAACATGACGGCGCGATCCCGCTGGAAATGCGACCTCTGATCGGCAACCGCATCTATGGCTGCGACGACTGCCAGCTGGTCTGTCCCTGGAACAAGTTCGCCAAACGCACCGATGAGGCGGACTTCCGCGCCCGCAACAACCTGGATACGGCACGCCTGGATCAGCTGTTCGCCTGGGACGAAGACGAATTCCTGCGCCGCACTGAAGGCAGTCCTATCCGCCGCAGCGGCCATGAGCGCTGGTTGCGCAACATCGCGGTGGCGCTGGGCAACGCCCCCGGCTCCGAGCAGGCACGTGCTGCGCTGCACGCGCGCGCCGACGACGCCTCGCCGGTGGTGCGCGAACACGTGCAATGGGCGCTGCAGCAACATGACGGCTGATTCGTTCACCTCAGCGGACAGGGCGATTGAATTCCGCTACGTCGATGTCATCGACTTCCTGCGCAGCCATGCCCTGCTCGGCATGACAGTGCAGCAACGGGCGCAGTCGCTTGTCGAGCTTGGCCTGATCGCGCAGCCGGACCCTGCCGTGGCGATGGATGAGGCGTTCAACGCTGCGCTGCGTGATGCGCTCACGTTCAGCCCGCTGATCAGGAACGCCCACTGGGAGCGAACCATCGCTGCGCTCACCGGGACGGCGATACGCATCATCGACCACGCCGATGCATCACTCGGCGGCACCTGCTGCCCCGCCTGCGCCTACCGGGTGTTCACGGACCGGGAAGACGCCTTCCACGGAATCTGCCCGGTGTGCCGCTGGCAGAACGATGGCACGAGCGGCGAAACACACAGTGGCTGCAACCGCGTCACGATGAACGCCTACATCTCCAGCAGCGACTTCGCCAGCCGGGCGCAGGCAGGCGCGTTGCTGTATCTGCGGGCAGAACCTCTGCCGGCACCTGCACCCGCAGTGCCGGCACAGGATTCCCCACAGGCGTGATCCCTGCGCGGCAACGTGCGATCCTGAGCCCCCGCTCCACCTGCCCCACTCCGTACCCATGCAGCCACGCAACAACGACGTCCTCACGCCCAGCCAGCTCAATACGCTGGCCCGCGACCTGCTGGAAGGCAGTTTTTCCGCGATCTGGGTGGAAGCCGAACTCGGCAGCGTGGCACGCCCGGCGTCGGGCCACCTGTACTTCACCCTGAAGGATCCGCGTGCGCAGCTGCGGGCGGCGATGTTCCGGATGAAGGCGCAGTACCTGAAGTTCGTGCCCCGCGAGGGCATGCGCGTGCTGGTGCGCGGCAAAGTGACGCTCTATGACGCCCGTGGCGAGTACCAGATGGTGCTGGACCACATGGAAGAAGCCGGCGAAGGCGCGTTGCGTCGCGCCTTCGAGGAATTGAAGGCGCGGCTGGAGGCGGAAGGCCTGTTCGACCCCGCGCGCAAGCGCCCGATGCCGACGCACGTGCAGCGCCTGGCGGTGATCACCTCACCGACCGGTGCCGCCGTGCGCGACGTGCTGAGCGTGCTGCAGCGCCGCTTCCCGCTGCTGGAGGTGGACCTGCTGCCGACGCTGGTGCAGGGCGCCAGTGCCGCCGCGCAGATCACCCGGCTGCTGCAGGCGGCCGATGCCAGTGGTCGCTACGACGTGATCCTGCTGACCCGTGGCGGCGGTTCGCTGGAAGACCTGTGGGCCTTCAACGATGAAGCGCTGGCGCGGGCGATTGCAGCCAGCGCCACGCCCGTGGTGTCGGCGGTGGGGCACGAAACCGACTTCAGCCTCAGCGATTTTGCTGCCGACCTGCGGGCACCGACGCCTTCGGTGGCCGCCGAACTGCTGGTGCCCGACCAGCGTGACCTGGTGCTGCGCCTGCGGCGCAATGCGGCACGGATGGTGCAGCTGCAACGCCATGCCATGCAGCAGGCCATGCAACGCGCCGATCGCGCGCTGCTGCGCTTGAATGCACAAAGCCCACAGACACGCCTGGACCTGCTGCGTCGTCGCCAGCTGGACCTGGGCCGGCGCCTGCACGCGGCGCACCGCCAGCAGCAGGAACGACGCGCTGCCCGCCTGCGGCATGCCGCGGCCGTGCTGCGCGGGCACCATCCGCAACGCCAGCTCGAGGTGCTGCGGCAACGCCTGGGTGCCCTTGGCGGACGCCCGCAGGCCGCGCTGCAGCGCCTGCTGCAGCGCGATGCCCTGCGCCTGCGCGGACTTGCCCGTTCGCTGGAAGCGGTGAGCCCGCTGGCGACCGTGGCGCGCGGTTACAGCATCCTCACCCGCAGCGATGATGGCGCGCTGGTACGCCAGGTCGCGCAGGTGCAGCCGGGGGATGCGTTGCAGGCCCGCGTGGGCGACGGGGTGATCGACGTGCAGGTTACTGCGGTCAAGTAGCGGGTTGCCCGGCAGGGCTGCGCCCTGCCGAACCACCCTTCACTTTGCCTGCTCGCAGAACTTCTGCCGGTACTCCAGCGCCTTCGGCATCAGCGCCTGCAGGTTCTGGATTCGGGTGCCCGGATTGGGGTGGGTCGAGGAGAACTCCGGCGGCGACTGGCCACCACCGGCCTGGCCCATGCGCTGCCACAGCGGTACCGCCTCGCGCGGATCGAAGCACGCCGCGGCGGCCAGCATCAGCCCCACTTCATCGGCCTGCGTCTCGTGACTGCGCGCGTACGGCAACAGGTAACCGTAGCCCATCGCCGACATCATCATCTGTTGCTGCTGCGCATCCATGCCACTGGCGGCGCCGGCCACCTGGCCGATCTGGGTCAGCTTCTGCTGCGCCATGCGCTGTGCCCCATGGCGCAGCAGCGCATGGGCGATTTCGTGCCCCATCACCACCGCCATCGCATCGGTGGTACGTGCCACCGGTACCAGCCCGGTGTACACCGCCATCTTGCCGCCGGGCAGGCAGAACGCGTTGGCCTGGTCGGATTGGATGACGTTGACCTCCCATTCGAAATCACGCGAGAAATGCCCGGGCTGCAGGCCATGCTCCTGGGCGAGCGCCGTTTCGACCACATCGACCTTGGCGATCAGGCGCTGTGCGATCGCGCGGACGTCGCGCGAAATCTGTGCATTCGGATCCAGCGGCCGTTCCTGCGACAGAATCTGCTGGTAGGCCTGCAGGCCCAGCGCCTTTTCCTGGCTGGCGTCCAGGCTGCTGTCGATCAGCACCTTCTCGCCGGTGTAGGGGTCGACCGCGCGGTTGGAAAACCAGTAGAACGCCGCATAGCCCGCGGCCAACACCAGAACCCACCAGCGGATGTTGCCGAACAGGCCACGCCGCTGCGGGCGCTGTTGCGGCGAGCGGGAAAAGGGGTCGTTGCGCATCGGCAGGTCTTCCGGCTGACCCCGCCGGTCGGCGGGCACGGCGCAATAGTAGTGCGCCGCCGCCATTGCGGGGTGAAGCCGGCACGCGCTCAGATGCCGCGGACCAGACGGAAGCCGATGCGCGCGTTGGTGGTGTCCGAATCCTGCGATTGCCGCCAGGCCGCACGGGTCTGTTCCGGGGCATTGGCCCAGTTGCCGCCGCGGATCACCCGCGAACGACACCCCGGGTTGAACCACGCCGCGCCATCGGACGGTGCACGCCTGTAACTGGCGTGCCAGCAATCGGCCACCCATTCGCTCAGGTTGCCGCCCATGTCGTGCAGGCCAAAGCCGTTGGCCTGGAAACTGGCAACCGGCGCCGGGCCCCACCAGCCATCGCCATAGCCGACGAAGGCGTTGTGCCAGTGCCGGCCCGAAGGTGAAACGTCCTTGCTGCCGGTGTAATTGCCGCTGCCGTCCGGCGGCAGGCCGGCATCGCCCCACGGATAACGTCCGCTGCTGCCGGCACGCATCGCATACTCGAATTCAGCCTCGCTGGGCAGCCGGTAGCTGCGGCCGGTCTGCTCGGACAGCCATGTCGCGTAGTTTTCCGCATCGCGCACGCTGACGTGCATCACCGGCGAATTGCCCAGCGCTCGCCCACCGTCATAGTCCGAACGCCAATCCACGCCACTGCGGCGGATGAAATTGCCACTGCGTTCGTCGTAGACCACCGAATGGCCACGGCGCGTCGCCCGCGGCCGGGCATTGGTCGCCTTCACGTAACGCTCGAAGTCACCCACGGTGATCTCGGTGATCGCCATCGCATACCCGCGCTCGAAGCGCACGTAGTGCGAGGGGCGCTCGGCGTCGGTCGCACCCGGCTCGGTATCGCTTGCGCCCATCTGGAAACCACCGTGGGGCACGACGATCATCTGCGGCCCACGACCACCGTCACGCAACGCGTCACTGAACACCTGTCCGGGGCGGAAGCTGCCGTAGTGGGTGGCCAGTTCGATGCGTTCGCGCAGCTGCGCCACCACCGCATCGCCTGGCAGGGCGATGCGCAGTGCTTCGGCCAGCTTCTCGCGCGCCGGCTTCAGTCCCTGCGGGGTAGTCAGGTCGTGCAGGCCGCCATCGCGCAACTGCACCAGCGCGGCTGCACGGATCTGCTCGATGCGCTCGAATGCATCGGCAATCGTCGGTGACGAATCGCGTACTTTGCTGGCCTCCGCCAGCCACGCACCAGCAGCAGCGAAATCACGGATGCGCGCCGCCTCCTCGGCACGGCGGATCAGGCCACTTTCCGCGGCCGCCAGACCCTGTCGCGCACGACGGTTGTCCGGGTCCAGTGCCAGCGCTTCACGGAAATTGCCGATGGCGCCGTCGCCCTGTTCGCCAATACGGTCAGCGCGCAGGTCATCCTCGCCGGCGCGGTTGTAGGCCACCACCCGCTGCGCGGTCTCCACGCGGCCCTGCAGCGCCCGCACCTTTTCATCCTTGGGTGCCAGGGTCAGCAGCACCAGCGCCTGGCGGCTGGCTTCCGCCAACGCCTCGCGCTGCTGCAAGGGCCGCTGCAGCAACGCATCGGCCTGCTGCAGCAGGCGCTGCCGGGCACGTTGCAGGCCCAGCCGGGCCGGGCGGTCGTCCGGCGCCTCTTCCTGCACCGCCAGCCACAGCGGCACTGCGGACTCGGCATCCTCGTACAGGCGACCCTGCGCGAATGCCTGTTCGGCCGCCCGCCGCAGCTGTGCCAGCGTGCGCCCCTGGCGATCCACCCGGGGCGGCGTCCACTGCTGTATGTCCTCGGCCGCGTCGTCACCGGCAATGGTCACCGTGCCCTGCCCCGCGTCGGCGTTCTCCGCGTCGCGCGCGGGCGCTGCCGGGCGCCCGGCGCTGGGGGCGGTTGCCGGCGCAGTGGGCGACGGCGCGCACCCTGCCAGGGTCACAACCAGGGCGCAGCACAGCGCGGACGACAGCAGAAAACGCAAGCAGGGGCTCCTTCGGCACGGACGCGCACCGACGTTAGGCTATTCTCCCCTGCCTGAGCAAACCCGAGTAGTAGGCCCTGACCCGTGGCAACCTGGATCACCACCCCCGCCGAGCTGGACGCATACCGCCAGCAACGGCCGACCCGTATCGGCCTGGACACCGAATTCATCCGTGAACGCACGTTCTGGCCGCAGCTGGCACTGGTGCAGATGGCGATCGGCGATGACATTCTGCTGATCGACCCGTTGATTCCCGGCATGCCCGAGGCGCTGGCGCCGTGGCTGGCTGATGAATCCATCACCAAGGTGATGCACAGTGCCAGCGAAGACCTTGTGGCATTCAAATGGACCTGCGGCACGCTGCCGCGCCCGCTGTTCGACACCCAGATCGGTGCTGCCCTGGCCGGTATCGGCGGCGGCATGGGCTACCAGAAGCTGGTGCAGGAGATTACCGGCGTGGCACTGGAAAAGGGCGAAACCCGCTCGGACTGGATGCGCAGGCCGCTGTCGGAGTCACAGCTGAAGTACGCCGCCGACGACGTCGAGCATCTGTTCGCGCTGCATGATGCGATCTCCGCGCGGCTGGAATCGCTGGGACGCCAGCAGTGGCTGCACGACGACGGCGAGCGCCTGCTGGCCAGCGTCGCCAACGATGAGGACCGCTGGCCGCACCTGGGCATGCGCTCGGCGCAGTTCCTGGATCCCGCCGCGCAGCGCCGCCTGCTGCGACTGCTGCGCTGGCGCGATGCACAGGCGCGGGCCAGCGACCGTCCGCGCAGCTGGATCCTGGACAATGAACTGGCCGCCACGCTGGCGCGCACCCCGCCCGCCGATACCGCTGCGCTGGGCAAGCTGTTCGAGCAGTTCCCCAAGGCCCCGCGCAAGCTGGCCGCAGCCGTGTGGCAGGCGCTGGATACACCACTGGACGACGAAGCCGATGCACCGCTGGCGATCCAGCCAAGCGATGCCAGCAAGAAGGTGATGAAGGAACTGCAGGAAGCCGTTGCCGAGCGCAGTCGCGAACTTGGCCTGGCCGATGGCGTGCTGGCCTCGCGCAAGCACTTGGAAAGCTACCTGGAACATCGGCAGTGGCCGGCGGCGCTGGCGGGATGGCGTCAGCAGGAACTGGAAGCGCGGTTGCAGGCGTTGTTGCCGCAGCGCTGAAGGCCGGGCTCGCGATCAAGGCGACAATGGTTGCAGCGCTGCCGAGCCAGCATGATGGCCGGCACAGCAGCATCCCAATGCGGCAGAAGCACGAGAGCAGGCCCCTGCCCAGCGGCGCGCGACACCTGCAATGAGATCCGGATTGCGTTGCGCCGGCCTTCACCGCGCGATCATGTACGTACGGCAACGTGCCCGCCGCTCACTCCGCACGGGCATGACCGCAGACACATACGCGGTTGTTCGACGCATGCAAGAGTGAGTCGCACCGGCACTTCCACGCTTCAACGACGTAGATGGATATCGTCCCCTGCAGAACCCTGCGAGCCGCACGGGTTCTGCCCACGCCGCAGCGCAAGGACTCACATGCATACGATGACTTCCCGAAGGACCGCAGTCGTTCCCCCTTCCACCGCGCGCGGCCTGCGTTGGTGGCTGGGCATGTCACTTTTCTGTGCAGCGGTCAGCGCGAGCGCCGCCGATGATCTGCAGACACGTGTTGCACAGGCCATCAAGGGCACCCCCGTTCCTGCGCTGGGTGTGCTGGTCATCCGCGATGGCAAGATCGCCGAACAGGCAGTCAGCGGTGTGCGCCGCAATGATGCCAGGACTGTCGCGATCCAGAACGATCCGTGGATGATCGGCTCCACCGGCAAGCCGATCACCGTAGCGATGATCGCGCGACTGGTCGAACAGGGCGTATTGACCTGGGACGCGCCGCTGTCGGCCATGCTGCCTGATCTGGCCGCGCAGATGCAGCCCGCCTATCGTGATGTCACTTTGGTGCAATTGCTGTCGCATCGCGCCGGCCTGCCGGAAAACCTCACTGACGGAGCTGCGCTGGATGCGTTCTTCATCGACCAGCGCACCCTGCCGGTACAGCGCGAGGCCTACACCAAGGCGGCACTTTCGGAAGCGCCGGTGCATCCGCCCGGCACCGAATTCGCCTACAGCAACAGCGGCTTCCTGATCGCGGCCGTGATCGCCGAACGTGCCACGGGCACGTCAGCGGAAACGTTGATCGAGCGTGAAGTGTTCCAGCCATTGGGCATGACCGGTGCCGGCTTCGGCACACCGCCGGTTGGTGGACTGCTGGGCCATCGCGGCGGCAAGCCGGTGACGAGCGCCCCACGCAAGGCCGATGATGGCGTACCTCCGATCTACACCGCTGCGGGCAACCTGCATATGCGCCTGCAGGATCTGGCGCTGTTTGCCATCGACCAGCTGGCTGGCAGCCGCGGCGCGGGCAAGCTGCTGTCGCCGGCATCCTATGCACTGATGCAGACCGCTCAACCCAGCAGTCCCTCCGGACTGGATTGGGGCGTGCAGCCCTCCATTGCCGGCCGCCAGGGTCCGGTGCTGGTGCACGGTGGTTCAGATGGCAATTGGCTGGCCTGGGTAGTGCTGTTCCCCGGGCAGGACAATGGGGTGATCGCCATTGCCAATGCGGCCGAAGACATGGGCGCCGATAAAGCCAGCATGGGCCTGCTCGGAGGCCTGTTCGCCGAACTGGCGCCGGCCGCGACGCCTGCCGCGGCCCGATAAGCGAGACTTCCATGAAAAACGACAACGCCCAGCAGGTGCTGGGCGTTGTCGTTGATCCGGAGCCGTACGCTGCGGCACCGCGACGACGCGCGGTGCCGCTACGTGATGCTTACCAGTTCATGTTCAGCGAAACGCCCACGGTGCGCGGTTCGTTGTAGACCGCGGCCATGTAGTTCTCGATCACACCCTTGAGATTCTTCTCGTTGGTGATGTTGCGCGCGAACAGCGCCACTTCGTAGGCACCGTAGTTGCCCGAGTAGCCGATCTTCAGGCCGCCCTCGAAATCACCCTTGGAGTTGAACTCCTTGCTGTCATACAGCACGAAGCTGGTGTAGCCCTGCTTGTTCCAGTCGGTGGACACGAACATCGTGGCCGCATCGCTGACCGGGAAGTCGTAACGTGCTGCCAGGTTGATGTTGTACTTCGGTGCGTTCGGCAGCGGGTTGCCATCGATCTGCGCGAAGGTGTTGGCACCGACCTTGATGGTCGGATCGTTCACCGTGCACACCACCTGACCGTTCAGGCCGCACACCTGCGCGTACACACGCTTGTCCTGGATCTCGCTGTGCAGCAGGCTCAGGCCGGCGCTCAGGGTCAGATTCTGGATCGGGCGCAGCTCCATGTCCGCTTCGAAGCCGTAGGCCTTGGCCTTGTCGGCGTTGAACAGCACGCCGTTGCCGTCCGAATCGTTGCCGTTGAGCTGGATGTCATTGACGGTGTAGGTGAACGCGGTGGCGTTCAGGCGCAGGCGGTTGTCCCACAGGCTGCTTTTCACGCCCGCCTCCCAGGACACGATCGTCTCCGAATCGGCCGTGGTGAAGTCGGCATTGAACACGGCCGAACGCCCCTGGATGGTCGGGCCGCGGAAGCCACGTGCGACCTTCGCATAGACGCTCACATCCGGGGTGATCTGGTACATCGCGCTCAGATCCCAACTCGGGGTGGTATCGGACATCTTGACGTCGGTACGGCCCTTGTAGGTGACCAGGCCGGCGGCGGTATCAGCCGTCTTCAACAGACGCGTGTGCTTCTCGTCGCGGGTCTGGCGCAGGCCGGCGGTGACGGTGAACTTGTCGGTGAAGGCGTAGCTGAGCTGGCCGAAACCGGCCCACGAGGTGTTCTTGTTGCGCAGGCGCACCCAGTTGTTCGGGTTGCGCGCGGCGCCCTTCAGGAACCAGGCGCGCTGGTAGAAGTCGGTGGTGTCGCTGCCGTTGAAGTAGAACGCGCCAGCCTGCCACTGCAGGGCGCTGTCGTCATGGCTGGCCAGGCGGAACTCCTGGGTCCACTGGTCCAGGTCGCGGATCTGGCCCATCGACTGGCCGTAGCCGTTCGGCACGCCATTGACCGGGAAGTTCACTGCCGCGCCGCCATCGGTATCACCGCGGCTGTAACCGGAGGTGGTTTCGTAGGCGGTGATCGAGGTGAAGTCGACCGCGCCGAAATCGTAACGCGCCTTCACCGAACCACCGTAGGTCTTGTACGCCTGCGGATTGTTGTCGGCCTCGTCGTAGGCGACCTGGTCGCGCGGCACGTCGGTCTTGTTGGAGCCCTTGGTCAGCGCGTTGCGCAGGAACAGGGTCGAGGTACCTTCGTAGTCGCGGGCGTGGGCCGAAGCGAGGATCGAGAACTGATCGCTCGGGGTCAGCAGCAGCTGCGCGCGCACGTTGCGGTCATCGAAGCCGCCCATCGCGTTCTTCTTCGGGCTCACCGTGCCATCGGCGCTGGGGCCGGTGTAGGTGTTGTCCACGTAATCATCGCGGTGCTGGTAGAGCGCCGACACGCGGAACGAGGCGATGTCGTTGATCGGACCGCCGAAGCCACCGTCGATCGACACGCTGTTGTAGGAGGCATAGCTGGCGCTGACGCGACCGCTGTAGTCCTGGGTCGGCTTGAGGGTGTCGAACTTGACGATGCCGGCGGTGGTGTTGCGGCCGAACAGCGAACCCTGCGGGCCGCGCAGCACTTCCACCTGGTCCACGTCATAGACCGGGTTGGACTTCAGCACCACGTGCTCCAGCACCACGTCGTCCTGGATGATCGACACCGGCTGCGAAGCACCCAGGTAGAAGTCGATGTTGCCCAGGCCGCGGATGTAGAAGCGCGGGAAGATGCGACCGGTGGTGGTTTCCGCATACAGGCTCGGCACGCGGCCGGACAGCGCCAGCAGGGTGTCGTCGCCGCCGGCGGTGAAGTCGCGCATGCGCTCGCCCTGCACCACGCCCACCGACACCGGCACTTCCTGCAGGTTCTGCTCGCGGTGCTCGGCGGTCACGGTGATGGTGTCCAGCCCGGTCGGGGTCGGCGCACTGTCCTGCGCGGCAGCACCGAAGCTGGCAGCCAGGACCAGGCCTGCACAGGCCAGGGCCAGCGGATTGCGACGGAAGGAAACAAGGGAGGACGACATGCCCGACGAACGGCGGGAATCGGAATGGGAAGGCATCGAAAGCTCTGAGGAGGCGTCCGTGCGGCCTGCGCTGGCCGGGCGGCAAATAGGAGGAAAACTGCGCAAGCGGCCATTATCCTCCAAATTGTTACAATTTCGTTGCGCCGGCCCACAACCCGGCCATCAAGCCGCTTTCGGCACAGTCCGGCGTCAGCCTTCCTTCGAGAGTGGCGCCAGCGCGACGTCGACCATCGCCAGCAGGCGTTCGCGGCTGATGCCGTCACGTGCCTGCACCGAGATGCCGTGCAGCACAGTGGCGAAGTGGTCGCCCAGCGCCTGCACCGCCGCATCGTCGCCAAGCTCACCTGCCACCTGCGCCTGCTGCAGGCGCGCGATGATCGCTGCAGTGCGCTGGCGGCGATGGCTGGCCAGCCAGTCACGCACGCCCTCGCCATCGGGCGACACGCTGCTGGCCGAAGACACCACCAGGCAGCCATGCGGTCGGCCACGCCGGGTGTAGGTCAGTACCGCATCGCGCAGCATGCTGCCGATCGCCTCGCGCAGCGAGGCCTGTTCCAGCGCGCGCGGCGCGAAACCACCCTCGCCATCCTCATAGAGCGCAACGGCTTCGCGGAACAACTGCTCCTTGCTGCCGAACGCAGCATAGATGCGTGCCGAAGCAAGGCCCAGCGCTTCCACCAGCGCTGACATCGAGGTGCCCTCGTAGCCGTGCTGCCAGAACAGCAGCATCGCCTTGCGCAATGCCTGGTCCCTGTCGAATTCGCGCGGTCGCCCTGCCATCTGCCTGCCTGCCGTTCTGAGGCGCGCAGTGTAACGCGGGTGTTGACCGCAGCGACCCTCGCGCCTATTCTTTGTCAATCGTTCAATAATTGGAGCAACACATGCAGACCCTCAAGGGCCCCAGCCTGCACCTGGCGCAGTTCGCAGGCGACCAGGCCCCGTTCAACAGCCTTTCCGGCATCGCCGCGTGGGCCGCCGGCCACGGCTTCAAGGCGCTGCAGATTCCCGCCTGGGACGCACGCCTGTTCGACCTGGCCACCGCCGCCGACAGCCAGGACTACTGCGACGACATCCGCGGCACGCTGGCCGAGCACGGCCTGCAGGTCAGCGAACTGACCACCCACATCCTCGGCCAGCTGGTGGCTGTGCATCCGGCCTACGATGAACTCTGCGACGGCTTCGCTCCCGAAGCACTGCGCGACAATCCGCAGGCGCGTACCGAGTGGGCGCAGCAGCAGTTGCATCTGGCCGCCCGCGCCTCGCGCCGTCTCGGCCTGCAGGACATGGGCACCTTCTCCGGCTCGTTCGCCTGGCCCTACCTGTTCCCGTTCCCGCAACGCCCGCCGGGTCTGATCGATGCGGCCTTCGACGAACTGGCACGCCGCTGGCGGCCGATTCTCGATACCTGCGAGGACAACGGCATCAACCTCTGCTACGAGATCCATCCCAGCGAAGACCTGCACGATGGCACCAGCTTCGAACGCTTCTTCGAGCGCGTCGGCCAGCACGAACGCTGCCGCATCCTGTTCGATCCGAGCCACTTCGTGCTGCAGCAGCTGGACTACCTGCAGTATCTGGACATCTACCATCCGCTGATCCGCATGTTCCATGTCAAGGACGCGGAGTTCCGCCCCAGCGGCCGCCAGGGTATCTATGGCGGTTACGCCGACTGGACCGAGCGGGCGGGCCGCTTCCGCTCGCTGGGCGATGGCCAGGTCGACTTCAAGTCGATCTTCTCCAAGCTGGCCCAGTACGACTACCAGGGCTGGGCAACGCTGGAATGGGAGTGCTGCCTGAAGGACCAGGAAGCCGGCGCGCGCGAAGGTGCCGCTTTCATCCGTGACCACATCATTCCGGTCACCGACAAGATCTTCGACGACTTCGCCGGTGCGCCGATCAGCACCGCACAGATGCAGCACATGCTCGGCATCGCCTGAGCCCCAACGGAGCACCCCCATGAACACACTTTCTTCTTCCGCTGGCACTGCCGGCGACGATGCCCTGCGCCATCACTACCTGCGCATCGACGGCCAACGCATGCATTGCGTATCGGCTGGCAACGGCCAGCCCGTGCTGCTGATTCCGGGCTGGCCGCAGACCTGGTATGCCTGGCGCCATGTGCTGCGTGCCCTCGCAGAAGCAGGCTTCGAGGCCATCGCGGTCGATCCGCCCGGCATCGGGGAATCCGATCGTCCTGCGCATGGCTACGACACCGGCAGTGCCGCGGCGGTGCTGCACCAGACCATGCAGGCGCTGGGCCACGAGCGCTACCAGGTAGTCGGGCACGACATCGGCATGTGGATCGCCTATGCACTGGCCAGTGACCAGCCGCAGGCCGTACAGCGCCTGGCCGTGACTGAAGCGGTCATCCCCGGGCTGGCGCCGGAACCGGGCATCTTCGCCGCACCGGCCGACAACATCTTCCTCTGGCACTTCATGTTCAACCAGGTGGCCGACCTGCCGGAGGCCCTCATCACCGGCCGCGAACGTGCCTACCTGGAATTCATGTTCGACCGCTGGTCGTACCGCCGCGATGCGGTGGCCAGCGATACCTACATCGCCGCCTACAGCCGGCCCGGCGCGTTGCGCGCAGGGTTTGCGTGGTACCGCGCGATTCCCGAAACCATCCGCCAGAACCAGTTGCGTGCGCAGCGCCGGCTGGCGATGCCGGTGCTGGCGATCGGCGCCGAGCATGCCACCGCCGATGCACCGATGCTGACCCTGCAGCCACATGCCGATGACCTGCGCGGCAGCGTGATTGCCGGCTGCGGCCACTTCATCATGGAAGAAGCACCGCAGGCCTTCCTTGCGCAGTTGCTGCCGTTCCTGCAGGAGGCCGACCATGCCGCTTGAACCTGCCTTGCAGTCGTTCGTGGATGCGGTGGCGTCACAGCCGCTGCCCGACGACCTGCTGGAGCTGCGCGCGCTCAGCGAACAGGCACTGCCGACGCTGCAGGGCACTACGGAAACGGTGGCGCATGTGGTCGAGCATGTCATCACCGCGCGCGACGGCCATGCCCTGGTCGTACGCCTGTATACCCCCGCAACCGTGGCCGCAGCCCCGGCACCGGCCCTGCTGTTCGCGCATGGCGGTGGCTGGTTCCAGTGCTCGCTGGCGGTGTACGACGGGCCTTGCCGGGCCCTGGCCAATGCCAGCGGGCACGTGATCGCTGCGGTCGGCTACCGGCTGGCCCCGGAGTTCCCGTTCCCGGTGCCGCTGCATGATGTGGCCGATGCCTGGCTGTGGCTGCAGTCCCATGCAGTGGAACTCGGGCTCGACCCGTCGCGCCTGGTGATCGGTGGCGACAGTGCCGGTGGCAATCTGGCAGCTGCCTGCTGCCTGCTGCTGCGTGACCAAGGCCTGCCGCTGCCATCACATCAGCTGCTGCTGTACCCGGCACTGGACGCCACCATGGCCAGCGATTCCTATCGTGAATTTGCCAGCGGCTACTACCTCAGTGCCGAACTGATGCAGCGTTGCTGGCAGGCCTACCTGGGCGATGGCGATCGCCGGCAACCACTGGCGTCGCCCCTGCTGGCCGAAGATCTGAGGGGGCTGCCCGCCGCGACGGTGCTCAGCTGCGCCTTCGATCCACTGCGCGATGAAGCTGAACATTACGCGGCACGCCTGCGGGACGCTGGGGTGGACTGCACGCTGGAGCGCCTGCCGGGGATGATCCATGCGTGCATCCATCTGCACAGCATCTGCGCGGCGACCGGCATCGCCATCCAGCGCGCGGCGGCGCAGATGGCCTGTGCCGCGGCGGGTTGACCGCCCCCTTGGCAGCCGGCACATGGCGGCGCTATGCTAGGGTCGTCACGTGGCGTCAGCTCCGCTGCCCCACGCGATGCAACACACCGTGGGGCCATAGCTCAGCTGGGAGAGCGCGTCGTTCGCAATGACGAGGTCAGGAGTTCGATCCTCCTTGGCTCCACCATTTACCGTAAAAAGCCCCGGCAGACTGCCGGGGCTTTTTACTTTGGCGGCATGCGCTACCGTCGCCGGCAGCATTATTCCCGTCCACCGGCCGCTGCCCACTCACGCCGGATCGGCATCACCCTCCTTCCGCAGCGGTTTGCGAACGTGCTCGTCATGCACCTGCTGATCCTGCTGCCCCGGCCGCTGCCGGGCGACATCGTCCTGCCTGCGGTCCTGCCGGCTTTCCTGGCTGCCCTGCCGTTCTTCGCCCTGCGTCGTTGTTTCCCTGCTCATTGCTGATCCTCGCTGGCAACAGTCTGCACAGTGCTGCAGGACCGATAACGCGACCGTCATCGTCGCGCGAGCGGCGCGTGCATGCGCCACGCGCCAGGTGGCGATCGTCATCGTGACCCGCCCACAATCGCGCTTCGTTCCGCACAATTGGACGTTGCATTCACTCTGCAGGCCACCGGCACCGACCAGGGCCGGCTGCACCTGAACAGCCCCCGGGTCCGGATCAGCGATCCGCGTCAGCGAAAGCCTGCGCCTTGCGTGCGCGCCGGGGCCGCCGGCAATGGCACCGTCCGCGTGTCGTGCTCAGGTGCGGGTGATCGAAACACCGCCCTCCACCCGCAACGCGCTGCCGGTTACGAAACTGCTCTCGTCGCTGGCCAGGAACAGCGCCGCATTGGCGATTTCCTCCGCTTGCGCCATGCGCTTGAGCGCATGCAGCGAACGCACGAAATCCTGCGCCTGCTCGGTGGCCGCCGCCTGCCGCCCCATCTCGGTGTCGGTGCCGCCCGGGACCAGCACGTTGCTGCGGATGCCGCGTGCCCCGTACTCGGTCGCGATCACCTGGCTCAAGCCGATCAGTCCGGCCTTGCTGGCCGCGTAGGCGGTCATGCCCGGCAGGCCGACGGTGTGGCCCACGATCGTGCCAACGAATACCAGCGACCCGCCGCCCCGCGCCAGCAATGCCGGCAGCTGCGCGCGGGCGGCAAGAAACGCCGCATCCAGGTTGGTGGCCATCACCTGCCGCCACGCGTCAACGGGCAGCTCTGCGGCCGGCATCGCGGGGCCGAGCATGCCGGCGTTGTTGATGGCGATATCCAGGCCGCCAAAGGCCTGCTGCGCAGCGTCGACCAGCGCCTGTGCGGTGTCGGCCGCAGCCACATCACCGGCGTGCACCACCACGTGTCCGCCGGCCGCGCGGATCTGTTCGGCCAGTTCCTGCAGTGGCTGCAGGCGGCGCGCATTGAGCACCAGCCGGGCGCCTTCGGCAGCGAACCGCAGCGCACAGGCGCGGCCGATGCCGGCGCTGGCACCGGTGATGAGGGCAATCTTGTCGTGCAGGCGCATGGTCATGTCCAGGGTGTGAAGTGGCCACCACCCTGCCGCGCCGCAGTCCCGCCGACACTCCGTTTCAGGGCCCGGCCGGCGGGTGCAGGAAACGGAGTTTCCCGCCGCCGGACGCGTGCCAGAATCGCGCCATGGACAGCAACGCAACCACCCTTTTCGATGCCCGGGTTGAACGGGTCTGCCGCCACCTGCAGGCCAGCCTCGACGAGCCTTCGCTGCAGGAACTGGCAGACCTCGCCGGCTGCAGCCCCACCCGGCTGCACCGGCTGTTCAAGCAGGCCACCGGGCTGACCCCCAAGCAGTACGCCGCTGCGCTGCGCGCCGACCGCCTGCGCAGTGGACTGCAGCAGCAGGCGCGCATCACCGATGCCTTCCACGATGCAGGCTTTGGTTCCAGCGGACGCTTCTACGAGAACGCGCCACGGCTGCTGGGAATGACACCCCGGCAGTGGCGCGCCGGCGGCCGCGGCGAGGTGATCCACTTCGCCATCGCCCAGAGCACCCTGGGCAGCGTGCTGGTGGCCAGCAGTACCACCGGCGTGGTCGCGATCCTGCTGGGCGATGATCCGGAGGCGCTGCTGCAGTCACTGCAGCAACGCTTCCGCCAGGCCGAGCTGGTCGGTGCCGACGCAGGCTACGAGCAGCTGGTGGCGCGCGTCATCGCGCTGGTCGAAGATCCCGCCCGCGGCGCCCGCCTGCCACTGGATATCCGTGGCACCGCGTTCCAGCAGCGCGTCTGGCAGGCCCTGCAGCAGATACCGCAGGGCCAGACAGCGTCCTATGCCGACATCGCCGCGCGCATCGGCGCACCGCGCGCCAGTCGCGCCGTGGCGCAGGCCTGTGCCAGCAATCCGCTGGCGGTGGCGGTGCCCTGCCATCGCGTAGTGCGCCGCGATGGCGACCTGTCCGGCTACGCGTGGGGCGTGGCACGCAAGCGCGAACTGCTGCGCAGGGAAAAAGCCGCGAACGGCTGACCTGGCCTGCGCCGGACCACCCACGCCACGGTGGCGATGGGCCATGCCCGGCAGATGCTCAGCGCGCGCTCAATCCAGCTTCACCACCAGCTTGCCGAAGTTGCGCCCCTGCAACAGGCCGAAGAACGCTTCGGGCGCACTCTGCAGCCCCTGCACCACGTCCTCGCGGTACTGGATGCGACCGTCACGCAGCCACTGCGCCATTTCGCGTTCGAAGTCCGGCCACAGGTGCTTGAAGTCGTGGACGATGAAGCCGCGCACGGTCAGGCGTTGGCGCAGGATCTGGCTGAACAGTGCCGGCAGACGGTCCGGGCCAGGCTGCTCCACCCCGCGCGCGTTGTAGGTGGCAATGGTGCCGCACACCGGGATGCGCGCGAAGTCGTTGAGCAGCGGCAGCACCGCATCGAGCACATGCCCGCCGACATTCTCGAAGTACACGTCGATGCCGTTCGGCACCGCCGCCTGCAACTGCGCGGCGAAGTCGGCCGCGCGATGGTCCAGCGCCACGTCCACGCCCAGCGTCTGCAGGTAGGCACGCTTGGCTTCGCCGCCGGCAATGGCAACCACGCGCGCGCCCTTCAGCTTGGCCAGCTGGGCCACCGTCGCGCCAACCGGGCCACTGGCAGCGGCCACCACCAGGGTTTCGCCGGCCTGCAACCTTCCAATTTCAATCAAGCTGGAATACGCGGTGAAACCCGGCATGCCGTACACGCCCAGGGCCGTGCTCAGTGGCAGGCCGGCCGGGTCCAGGCGGCGGCCGATCGCATCGGCATTCACCACGGCGTGCGTCTGCCAGCCGCCGCCGGCCAGCACCAGGTCGCCCACCGTCACGCCGGGCGCCTGCGACTGCAGCACCTCGGCCACCGTCTGCCCTTCCATCACTGCATCCAACGCAACCGGCGGTGCATACGACGGGCCGTCGTCCATGCGTCCGCGCATGTACGGGTCCAGCGAGAGATAGCGGTTGCGCAGCAGCACCTGGCCCTGCGCCAGCACCGGCAGCGGCGCCTGTTCCAGGCGGAAGTTGGCAGCAACCGGTGCCCCCTGCGGGCGTGAGGCGAGCACGATGCGGGTGGTGGTGGTCGGAATCTCGGACATGTCCAGCAGCTCTGCTGTTGCCAGCGTCGGAAAGGAAGGCCGACAGTACGCCGTCGCGCCGCGCTGCGGAGGCCGCGAAAACAGCGTTCCACCGGTCTGCTCGCTGGCCGCCGCGTGCAGCCGTTGCGGCAGCGACATTGGCCACGGCAGCGGGTCGCTGATTTCCGCCGTGAACCACCCTGCTCCCCGCAGGCGCGTGGCAAGGGTGATCGGCCGACGCAGGATCAAGCACTTGCATGCGCTGCAACGACGCGCAGACGGCAATGTGAAGGTTTTTTTCCAAAATGCTTGCCGAACCTGCCCGACGTCCGTAATATGCGCGTCCTCGGCAGCGACATCGCTGCAACGAAACAAGTGGCCGAGTAGCTCAGTTGGTAGAGCAGGGGATTGAAAATCCCCGTGTCGGCGGTTCGATTCCGTCCTCGGCCACCACTTTCGAAGACCTGCAGAAATGCAGGTCTTTTTTTTCCGGAAGCCGTCGTTGAACACGGCTGCCACAGTATTTGGCCGAGTAGCTCAGTTGGTAGAGCAGGGGATTGAAAATCCCCGTGTCGGCGGTTCGATTCCGTCTTCGGCCACCATGTTTCGAGACCTGCAGAAATGCAGGTCTTTTTTTTTGCCTGCGCTGCTGGCTACGCCATCGCGGTTGACGAAACATTCACACCGGCGCACGCGCGGCCACCTACGCTCAGGTTCCATGCCTGGAGCCTGCCGATGAAGCTGCGCCCTGCCCTGTCTGCCTGCCTGCTGCTGATGGCTGCCCCGGCATCCGGCGCCGATCCCGTCCGCGCGGTCAGCGAACTGGACATCGATCGCTACGCCGGCCAGTGGCACGAAATCGCCCACCTGCCCGTGTCGTTCCAGAAGAAATGCGTGGGCGACATCACCGCCCATTACGGGCTTCGCAGCGATGGTCGCATCAGCGTCAGCAACGCCTGCCGCATCGAAAGCGGCGATCGCATCGTCGCAGAGGGGGTAGCGCGCCCGGTTGCGGGTGAGCCCGGCCAGCTGCAGGTCCGCTTCGCCCCCGACTGGCTGAGCTGGGTGCCGCTGGTCTGGGCCGACTACTGGGTGATCGCGCTGGACCCGGAGTACCAGTGGGCAATGGTCGGTGAACCGGGCCACAAATATCTGTGGATCCTGTCGCGGCCGCCGGAGATGGATCGCAACGTCTTCAACCAGCTCAAGGCGAAGGCTGAAGCCATGGGCTACGACCTGGCGCCCCTGCGCGTGATGGCGCCCCTGCGCGACCCGCCGGCTGACTGAGCCGCGCACGCGGCACCTGCAATCCAGCACCGCGCACGCCTGGTGGCCATCTTCACGCGCTACCCTCTGCGGCGGGTCGCCACAGGCGATCCATTCCACCATACGCCGTAGTATGCTTATCCCACGCACCGCCTCCAGAGGACCTGCGCCCATGCTCCACCGCTTCCGTACCGTCTTGATCGTCCTGTGCACCCTGGCCCTGGCCGCTTGCGGCGATGGCATCGTCAAGCGTGTATCTGAACCGGCAGCGAGCCTGCAGCAGCTGACCGTGCAGGCAAATGGCGACTGGACCGTGGCACTGCGCCTGCAGAACTACAGCTCCATGCCGATGAGCTTCGACGATGTCTCGCTGGCACTGACCGTCGGCGATGCCGAAGCCGGCGCGCTGTCAGCCAAGCCGGGTATCTCCATCGGTGGCGTTTCCGCCGACGTCATCAACGTCACTCTCAAGCCGAGCCCGACCGCACGCCTGGTGATCGCCGATGCACTGGCCGGCAACCGCACCCTCGCCTACAGCCTGAAGGGCACGGTGTCGGCCACGCCGCAGGAAAAGAAGCAGCGCACCTTCGATATCAGCAGCCGCAGCACGCTCAACCAGGCCCCGGGCCTGCCCGGCGTGCTGCGCTGACCCCCGCCTTCCGCAGTGGCGCCCCGCGCCGCTCCCCCTGTCCCTGATCAAATCGAGACGCACCGATGAGCAGCTACACCGCCCCGCTTTCCGACCTTCGTTTCGGCCTGCACGATGTGCTCAAGGTCGAGCCGCTGTTTGCCCGCCTGGGCTTCACCGACGCCACCGCCGACGTGGTCGATGCCGTGCTGGAAGAAGCCGGTCGTTTCAGCGCCAGCGTGCTGGCGCCGCTCAACAGCGTAGGCGATGAGATCGGCTGCGTACTCGATCAGGCCAGCGGCGAGGTGACCACCCCGCCCGGCTTCAAGCAGGCCTACGACCAGTTCGTCGACGGCGGCTGGACCGGCCTGACCGCCTCGCCGGAGCTGGGCGGCCAGGGCCTGCCGCATACCCTGGGCGTGCCACTGAACGAAATGATCAATGCCGCCAACCTGGCCTGGGGCAACTTCCCGCTGCTTTCGCACGGCGCCATCGAAGCGCTGAAGCAGCACGGCGAAGCGTGGCAGCACGAAGCCTTCCTGAAGCCGCTGATCGAAGGACGCTGGACCGGCACCATGTGCCTGACCGAACCGCATTGCGGCACCGACCTGGGCCTGCTCAAGACCAAGGCCGAGCCGAATGCCGACGGCAGCTATTCGATCACCGGCACCAAGATCTTCATCACCGCCGGCGAGCACGACCTGACCGGCAACATCGTGCATCTGGTGCTGGCCAAGCTGCCTGACGCCCCGGCCGGCGCCAAGGGCATCTCGCTGTTTGTCACCCCCAAATTCAAGGTCGACCGCGACGGCAAGGTGGGCGAGCGCAACGCGCTGCGCTGCGGCTCGATCGAGCACAAGATGGGCATCAAGGGTTCGGTCACCTGCGTGATGAATTTCGATGGTGCGCAGGGGTACCTGGTCGGCCAGCCACACAAGGGCCTGCAGGCGATGTTCACCATGATGAACACCGCGCGCCTGGGTGTTGGCCTGCAGGGCATCGGCCTGTCCGAGCGCGCCTACCAGAACGCACTGAAGTACAGCCGCGAGCGCCTGCAGTCGCGCTCGCTGAGCGGTGCCAAGTTCCCGGACAAGGCCGCCGACCCGATCCTGGTGCACCCGGATGTGCGGCGCATGCTGCTGACCATCAAGTCGCTGGTCGAAGGCAGCCGCCTGCTGGCGCTGCACGCAGCCACCCTGATCGACGTCGCCCACCACGCAGAAGATGCCGGCGAACGGGAGCGCGCCGACACCCTGGTGAGCTTCCTGACCCCGATTTCCAAGGCCTGCCAGACCGAATGGGGCATCGAGAACACCTACAACGCCCTGCAGTGCTTTGGTGGCCACGGCTACATCCGCGAGCACGGCATGGAGCAGCTGGCCCGCGACGCACGCATCACCACGCTGTATGAAGGCACCACGGGCATCCAGGCGCTGGACCTGATCGGCCGCAAGACCGCGTCCAGCCAGGGTGCCGGCCTGAAGCTGATGTTGGCCGAGATCGAAGCATTCGCCAAGGAACACGAAGGCAACGAAGCGCTGGCCGAGTTCGTCGGCCCGCTGCGCGCCAAGGCTGCCGAATGGGGCAAGCTGACCATGGACGTATTGCAGCGCGCGGCGGCCAATCCGGACGAACTGGGCGCGGCCAGCTACGACTACCTGTTCTATTCGGGGTATGTGGTGCTGGCCTACTGGTGGGCCCGCAGCGTGGCTGCTGCCGATGCCAGCACGCACGGCGCGGCGTTCGCCCAGGGCAAGCGCGAGACGGCACGGTTCTACTTCGCCCGTGTACTGCCGCGCACCCTCAGCCATGCCGCGGCGATCCAGGCCGGTGCTGCCCCGCTGATGGCGATGGACGACGAACGCTTCGGCGCCTGAGCCGGGCGGCGCCCGGCACCTGCGGTAGTGCCGGCCGCTGGCCGGCAACCGCAACAGCAACAGCAACGGGACCCACCCCGCCGCCGACAGATTTCTGCTGCTGTTGGTAGGTGTCGACCTTGGTCGACACGGTACATCCACGCCGCGCGTGGATTAAAACCGCCGGAATCCATCTGGAGAAAAGCCCCCCTTTGTTAAGGGGGGCGCGCCAACGGCGCGGGGGATAGGAAGAATGCGCGGACCTGAATCCTGCGATTTGGGTTTCGCCCTCCAGGCGATACCCAAATCGCAATGATTCAGGTATAAGCTGTTTTCCCGATGGAGACAGACACTACACGCTTGGGTCTGATCGAAGCCGGAGCCTCGCTTTCTGCTCCGGGCGCCGAAGCATCGCCCAACGCCACGACGCTGCATCGCCCCGGTACGGTCCGGCTGCTTTCGCTTGATGCCCACGGACGCGTACTGGACTGGATCACCTGGCAGGACGCCGCCTGTCTCTATGCGCGCGAGGCCGTCGCCTGGACCCTTGGCGATCCCTGCCTGCACATCCATGGTGGGACAAATCGTCGCAGCGGGATGCAGAGTGGCATGGATCTGCACCCGATCATCGCCGCGCGCGGCCACGCCCGCTCACGCGCCATCGACCCCACTCCCAACCTGACCAATCCGGCACTGTTCGCCCGCGATGCCCATCTGTGCCTGTACTGCGGCCAGCAGTTCGGGCGCCCCACGCTCACCCGCGACCACGTCATGCCGTTGTCCAAAGGCGGCCTGGATACCTGGGAAAACGTGGTCACCGCTTGCTTCCACTGCAATTCGCGCAAGAGCGACCGCACCCCGCAGCAGGCCGGCATGCCGCTGCTGGCCGTGCCTTACCGGCCGAGCTGGATCGAGCATCTGATCCTGTCCAACCGCAACATCCTGGCCGACCAGATGGCGTTCCTGAAGGCGCAATTGCCCAAGCGCTCAAAACTGAGCACCTGAATCGCCGAAAATGCAACCCTCACCGTCCTGTCACGGGCGGCGGCGTTTGCTTGCCCCACCCCCGTTTGAGGGCGAAAATGGGCGTTCAGAACAAGTGCGAAGATGATGATCGACTCTGCCCGCTATCCCCGCCTCGCGCGCATCCAGACACCGGATGACCTGCGCACGTTCGACGAATCCGAATTGACGGCGGTCGCCGATGAACTGCGCGCCTACCTGATCGAATCGGTGGGCAAGAGCGGCGGCCACTTCGCCGCCGGCCTGGGCGTGATCGAACTCACCGTCGCCCTGCACTACCTGTACCAGACCCCGGTCGATCAGCTGGTCTGGGACGTGGGTCACCAGACCTACCCGCACAAGATCCTCACCGGCCGCCGCGACGAGATCCACACCGTCAAGCAGAAGGATGGCGTGGCGCCGTTCCCCAAGCGCGAGGAAAGCGACTACGACACCTTCGGTGTTGGCCACTCCTCGACCTCGATCTCTGCAGCGCTGGGCATGGCCATCGCGCGCCAGACCGAAGGTGACGACCGCAAGGTCGTGGCTGTGATCGGCGACGGCGCGATGACCGCCGGCATGGCGTTCGAGGCGCTGATGCACGCTGGCGGCATGGAGCCGGAACCGAACCTGCTGGTGATCCTCAACGACAACAACATGTCGATCTCCGAGGCCGTGGGCGGGCTGACCAAGATGCTCGGCCGCGCCACCGGCAGCCGTACCCTCAATGCGCTGCGCGAGGGCGGCAAGAAGATCCTCGGCGACAAGAAGAACAACCCCGCGCGCTTCGTCAAGCGCTGGGAAGAACACTGGAAGGGCATGTTCGTGCCCTCCACCATGTTCGAGGAAATGGGCTTCCACTACACCGGCCCGATCGATGGCCATGACCTGCCGGCGCTGCTGTCCGCGCTGAAGACGCTGCGCACCTCCAAGGGTCCGAAGCTGCTGCATGTGATGACCACCAAGGGCAAGGGCTACCAGCCGGCCGAAGGTGACCAGATCGGTTACCACGCCGTGGGCCCGTTCGATCCGGACAAGGGCCTGGTGGCCAAGACCGGCGCCAAGAAGCCGACCTATACCGATGTCTTCGGCGACTGGCTGTGCGACGCCGCCGCCGCCGAGCCGCGCCTGTATGGCATCACGCCGGCGATGCGCGAAGGCTCCGGCCTGGTGCGTTTCAGCCGCGAATACCCGCAGCGCTATTTCGATGTGGCGATCGCCGAGCAGCATGCCGTCACGCTGGCTGCAGGCATGGCCACCCAGGGCGGCAAGCCGGTGGTGGCGATCTACTCCACCTTCCTGCAGCGCGCGTACGACCAGCTGATCCACGACGTCGCCATCCAGGACCTGGACGTGCTGTTTGCGATCGACCGCGCCGGCGTGGTCGGCCCGGATGGTGCGACCCATGCCGGCAACCTCGATCTGAGCTTCCTGCGCTGCGTGCCGAACATGGTGGTGATGGCGCCTTCCAACGAAGCCGAGTGCCGGCAGATGCTCAGCACGGGCCTGCAGCACCCTGGCCCGGCAGCAGTGCGTTACCCGCGCGGCTCGGGTACCGGCGTCGATGCCGGCACCGATCTGTCGACACTGCCGATCGGCAAGGCGGAGCTGCGCCTGCAGGGCCGTCGCATTGCCCTGCTCGCCTTCGGCAGCACGGTCGCCGCTGCCGAACAGGTCGGCCGCGAACTGGGCCTGAGCGTGGTCAACATGCGCTTCATCAAGCCGCTGGATCGCGAACTGGTACTGGCCATGGCCAACCAGCACGAGGCGCTGGTGACGATTGAAGACAACGTGGTGGCCGGTGGCGCCGGTTCGGCCGTAGCCGAACTGCTCAATGCCGAGGACGTGCTGCGCCCGATCCTGCACCTGGGCCTGCCGGACAGCTACCAGCACCACGCCAGCCGCGAAGACCTGTTGGCCGAAGCCGGCATCGACGCTGCGGGCATCCGCGCGGCGGTCCTCAAGCGCTGGCCGCAGCTGGCGGCCGGCAACCCGCCGCTGAGCGCGGCGGGTTGAGGTAGATCCACGCCATGCGTGGATGGAACCATCGTGCGGACCAACGGTCCGCACCCACCAAAACCCCACCTCAGCCGTAACTGACCGCCTCGACAAAGGCGCCGCTGGACTCCACGCGCACCGAGGCACGCTGCCCGGTGTCGGTGAAATGCAGGCGCGCCAGGGTTTCGGCGAAATCAAAGGCTCGGACACCGTCGCGGAACTCGATCGGCTCCGGCTTGTCCGGGTGCAGCACGCGCCACTGGCGCTGCTCACATTGCAGTCGAATCAACATGCGTTGCTCACTCCTTGAACAGCGTATCGATGACGAAAGTGGGGGAACACGCCAGCCGCGACCTGGGTCGCCGACGCGAACCGGGACGCACAAGGCGTCCCGGGAGTCGACAATACGAGGAAAGAATTGTGATCGCTATCAGATTTTTCTGATCTTCAGCCGATTGCGTCGACCGCTCAGTTCACCAGGAACTGGCCCCTGCAGCCGTTGCTGACCCAGACGCCGCCGCGGTCCCAGCCCCACGTCTGTCCTTCGATGCAGGCACTGCGCGAGTCCTGCTTTACCAGGCGCACGCCACGTCGAATCGGTGCCTCGCAATGCTGCTGTCGACGGTCATTGGAATGGCAGGCAATCACCTGACCACCGCCGCCCCACTGGCTTCCGCCCCACCCGTTGCCACCGCCGCCAGGCCGACCGTACTGGCCGACAAACTCGGCACGGCAGCCCTGGGTGACCCAGACGCCATAGCGCGACTGCCCCCAGGTCTCACCCTCCACGCACGGCGAGCCGGACAGCTGGCGGATCATGCGCGCGCGCCCTTCCAGCCGGCACTCGTTGCTGCGGCCCTTGATGGATTCGCAGCGCACGATGCCATTGCCACCACGGTCATCGTAGCGATCGTCGTAGCCATAGTTCTGCGCCTGCGCGCCACCGGCGGCGGCCATCATCGGCAACAGAGCGTACGCCACGGTACGCCAGGTGAGTCCCTTGCCCATTCCACGTCTCCAGCTGAATACGATGGAAGCAAGCATCGGGGATTCGTCGTCCGCCGCACAGAGGGGGCCGCGACGGCAGTTTCTCTTCGTTCAAGCAACCCAACTGGACCTGACTGCAACCGGCAGTCGCAGCACCTGGATTTTCTGTCGCTGCCTGCGTGTCCCGTCATGGGGCACGCCGCTGTCTCAGTGGCCGAAATGCAGCGCATCCACCGTGTTACCCAGTGCTTCCACCCGCACGGTGCTGCGCTGGCCGGTACGCCGATGGTGTTCGCTGGCCCGCATGGCGGCCGCATCAAAGGCGGCGGCGCCGGTGCTGAAGGCTTCGGTCGAGTGTGTATGCGGGTCCAGGACGGACCACCGCTGGGCGCGGCATTGGACGGTGATGACCATGAAGGACTCCTGCGGTTGCTGGAAGGAGGGGAACGGCCCTGGCGGGGTCGATCTCCGAGGCCATCACCGTAGCGAGCCACTAGGAGAAGACCTATCGGATTAATCCGAAAAGCCCGTGCCTGCATCTCAGAAAGCGCCGCCCATCACATCCCTGAGGCCATTTAGCAAACGGATTCCGTGACCCTTGTCACGAAGTCAGCGGCGCTTCACACTATCGTCACCAACAGGGGCCCCTTCCACATGCGCACCTCTCTGCCACTGCAGCGCTCGACGCTGTTGAAGTTCTATTTCGCCGCCAGTTACGTCGTGCTGATCGAGGAGCTGGTGCGGGCAACGCTGAGTTGAAGGTGCGTCTGCAGCGCTTGCGGCTGCCGCAGGCACCCCGCACACCGGTTTACGGTAGGAGCCCTCGATGAAAGCCTTGTTCCTGATCCCGTTGCTGGCGCTGTCTGCATGCGCCAGCCCGGACAAGACAGCCCCGCAGGCCGATGCCGCACCCATGCTCGGTGGCGACCGCGATGCGCACGGCTGCATCGGCTCGGCCGGCTACCAGTGGTGCGAGCACAGCCAGCGCTGCGAGCGTCCCTGGGAACTGGCCCAGGCCCAGGGCCTGGCCAACACCGCCGAGGCGATCGATGCCTACTGCGCGACGCCGGCATCGCCGGCGCGCCGATAAGAGGCGCCCGGCATGTCCGACCTCGTACCGCTTCCCGCGCTGGTACCCGGCCGCTACCGCCACTTCAAGGGTGGCGAGTACCAGGTGATCGATGTCGTCCGCTGTAGTGAAACACTGCAGCCGATGGTTCTCTATCGTGCCCTGTACGACGAAAGCGGCCTGTGGGTGCGCCCGTACCCGATGTTCTTCGAGCAGGTACCCGGCGAACACGGCCCGCAGGCACGCTTTACCCGGATCGACTGATCCGCGCAGCTCACACCATGCGCACGCCAACGCCGCGCATGCTGGGGCACCTCAGCCACGCCCAACCCGCATGCGCCACACCCTGCTGATCGCTCTTGCCATGGCCAGCGCCCCCGCACTGGCTGCGGAACCGCCGGGCTTCGACCGCCCCGGCATCGGCTTCGGAACCGATACCGTTCCGCGTGGCGCGCTCGCTGTGGAAGCAGGCCTGCCCTCTTACGAACGTGATCGCGACCGCGATGGCGTGCGCAGCACATCCTTGTCCAGTGACCTGCTGCTGCGCACGGGACTGGCCCCCGGCTGGGAACTGCAACTGGCCGCCACGCCGTGGCAGCGCCAGCGCGAACGCGTTGCCGGCCTGCCGAGCACGCAGCAGCGCGGCGCAGGCGACAGCACGGTAGGCGTGAAATGGGCCGGCCCCGGCAGTACCGAGCGCACGGCGTGGGCGCTGCTGGCCAGTGGCGTGATCGCACGCGGCGACGCGGCCTTCAGCGACGGCCGCCAATACACGCTGGCCGCCAGCGTCGAGCACAGCTTCAATGACCGCTGGAGTGGCAGCCTGTATGGCAGCCACCAGCGGGGCGAGGGCCAGCGCAGCACGACCTGGTCACCCGGTCTGGCATTGGCGGCGACCGAGCGCCTCGGCCTCTATCTCGAAGCCGGTTTCACCCACAGCAACCATCAGCCCGACCAGTCCATCGCCGGTGCAGGCCTGACCTGGATGCTGCGACCGAACGTGCAGCTGGATGCCTCGTTCGATCTCGGCCTGGACCGCAACAGCCCGGACCTGCAGTTCGGGACGGGTATCGCGTTTTACCTGGACTGAGCATCGGCACCACCGTCGCGGCGGTGGCGCGGTACAATCATACCGCCCAGTCGGTTTCATCCCCGCCATGCCGGATTCATCGCCCCGCCCCCGCCGCAAGGCGCCCGACGACGTGCGCAAGGCCCTGCTGCACGCCACTGCCCATACGCTTGGCCGCTGCGGGCTGGCGGCACTTACCGTGCAGGAAGTCGCACGCACGGCCGGAGTGAGCAAGGGCGCGCTGTTTCATCATTTCAGCAGCAAGCAGGATCTGATCGAAGCAACCATGGTCTCTCTCATCGCCGAGTTCGAGAGCAAGGTGCGAGCGGTATTGCAACAGTCGCCTGCCCGCCACGGCGGTTTCAGCCGCGCCTATGTGCAGGTGAATTTCGAACACCTGTTGCAGCAGGAACAGATCAACGACCTGGGCCTGAGCATGGGCAATCTGCTGGAGCCGGCACTGCTGGTCTACTGGCGCACGTGGATGCGCGCCATGCTGGAAGAGTTCCCGGAAGAAGCAAGCGAGCCCCGCCTGTATGCGGCGCGCTGCGTTGCCGATGGCTACTGGGCGACCGCCTATGGACGGCCTTTCGAAGAGGACGAACGCCAGAATGCGCTGGCGATGGCCGGCGAGGCGTTGAAACTCTGCGACCCCATCTAATCAGGAACCGGCAATGAATCCGTATCTCTATCTCGCCGGCGCGATCGTGCTGGAAGTCATCGCAACCTCACTGCTGAAGGCCTCCGATGGCATGACACGCCTGGGCCCCACGCTGGGTGCACTGGCCGGGTATGGCGTGTGCTTCTACCTGCTGTCACTGACGATGAAGTCGATCCCCACCGGCATTGCCTACGCCATCTGGTCCGGCGTCGGCATCGTGCTCATCTCGCTGATCGGCCTGCTGGTGTTCAAGCAGCGCCTGGATACGCCGGCACTCATTGGTATCGGCCTGATCTGCGCGGGTGTGCTGGTCATCAACCTGTTCTCGCACAGCAGCGCGCACTGAGCGCGCTGCCGTGCCATCAGGCGACCTTGCCTAGGCGACCTTCTTTGCCACGGTCATGCCGATCAGGAACAGCACGACGGCAATGATGATGCCGGCCCAGAACAGGAACTTGGCGATACCCACCGAAGCACCGGCAATGCCGCCAAAGCCGAGCGCGCCTGCGATAAGGCCGATGACAGCGAAAATGATGGCCCACTTGATCATGTCGATCCTTTCCCTTGCCGGGAATGTAAACAGTGGGCTCAGGCTAGGCGGACTGCGATGCCACAGGCGTGAACGCCCCGCCGCAGTGGCGTGAAACCGCCAGCTCAGCGCGGGCGGAAGCGCAGCAGCGCAACCGCGAAGGCAAGGAACACGCTGCCGACCAGGCGTTCGAACCAGCGCTTTGCGAACGGCTTTGCCAGCCAGCGGCGCAGGCCATGGCCACCGGCGGCGTACATCACATACCAGAACAGCTCGCAGGTGGCGAAGGTGGCCACCAGCACGGTGTACTGCATCGCCTGGCCACGCGCAGGATCCACGAACTGCGGCAGGAACGCGGCGGCGAACAACAACAGCTTGGGATTGCTCAACCCCACCAGCAGGCCGCCGCGGAACACCGCAGCGACACCATGCACCGGTTCCAGCGGCGCATCGGCATCTGCCACGACCGGCGCCTGCCGCCAGCTGTCCCGCCAGGCTTTCAGGCCCAGCCAGGCCAGATAGGCCACGCCGAGATAGCGCAGCACATCGAACAGCATCGGCGAGGATCGCAGCACCGCGCTCAGGCCAGCGGCCGACGCGGCCAGCACCAGCAGCATCGCCAGCAGGCACCCTGCCATGGCGGGCACGCTGCGGCGGAAGCCGAGGCCGACACTGCGGCCCAGGATGTGCAGCATGTTCGGGCCGGGCGTACCACACAGCACGAACACCGTTGCCAGGAACCACCACCAGGTATGCAGGGCCATCACTTCATTCGCCGGGAAACGGCCTGCAAGGATAGGGCGCAGGCACGTTCACCGCTACGTACAGTGCTGTGCCGATTCGATGGCTACAGCCTGGCCCCTGCGCGCGGGCGCAAGCTGTGCTGCAATGGCTGTCCCTGCCACGGAGACACGCATGAAGACCTTGGGCCTGATCGGTGGCATGAGCTGGGAGAGTTCGGCGCAGTATTACCGGCTCATCAACGAGGAGGTGCGCTCGCGCCTGGGGGGTGCGCACTCGGCGCCGTTGCTGTTGTGGTCGCTGGATTTTGCCGGCATCAAACAGCTGCAGCATGACGGCAACTGGGACGCCCTGGCCGTGGAAATGGTCGATGCCGCACGTCGGCTGCAGGCTGGTGGTGCCGAGTTGCTGCTGATCTGCACCAACACCATGCACAAGCTGGCCGGCCAGATCGAAGCGGCCTGTCCGCTGCCGCTGCTGCATATCGCCGATCCGACCGCCACCGCGATCGTGGAGGCGGGTTTCAAGCGCGTCGGCCTGCTCGGCACGGCCTTCACCATGGAGGAAGACTTCTACCGTGGCCGCCTGAGCGAGCGCTTCGGCCTGGACGTGCTGGTGCCCGACGCTGAAGACCGCAGCCGGGTGCACGCCATCATCTACGAAGAGCTGATCGCCGGCGTGGTCAGTGAGCATTCGCGGCAGGTGTATGTCCAGGTGATCGAGCGCCTGGTCGCCCGCGGCGCCGAAGCGGTCATCCTCGGCTGCACCGAGATCATGCTGCTGGTGCGGGCCGAAGACAGCCCGGTACCGCTGTTTGACACCACTGCCCTGCACGCACGCGCGGCGGTGGATGCCGCACAGGACTGCATCGCGTGATCGCGGGCAGCGTCGAGCCTGCTCGACGCTGCAGACGGATCAATCGCCGCTACCCTGCCTGGATTTCCAGCGAGGTCACCAGCCACTCCACCACCGGTGGCGAATCGCACAGGAAGAACACTGCATCACCACCACGGGCTTCGGTCATCATCCGGTAGACACTGATGGCCACGCCGGACTGGCTGGCGATGAAAATCTCGCCGCTGCGCGGCCCTTCTGCCTGCCGCGACACCAGCCGCAGTGCGTGGCGTGCCGCAACGGTATCGCCCGGTTCGGCCTCGCGGCTCAGTTCCGGCCCGCGCAGACCCCACGCAACAAAAACCCGCTTGCCCTTGAACGTCGTGTCCAGGACCTGCACGTCGGCCGTGCCTGCGCCGGCCGACCGATGAATGACGATACTGCTGATCAACGCAACCCCCTGTGGTCGTCGTGGTCCGCACATCCTTGTCCGCACCCGTGCAGGCAACCGGGCCGAAGCCCGGAGGCCGCGTCCACAGGCGCTGCAACGTGTAAATAACTGTAAGCCGATGCAATCGGATGTGCCCCGGATGATACGGGATGTAAACCACTGCATGTGCCGGCGAATACTTCTAAATCCGTCCTGAGCCGGCGAACGTGGCGTCCACCGCGTGGCCCCGCGCGTAGGCCATTCTTGCGCCCCGTCCCCCCTCCGAGGTTGCAATGAATCTTCGCCTGCTCCTGCCCGTGGCCAGCGCCGCGCTTGCCCTGCTGTTGGCCGCCACTGCCGTCTCGGCCCAGGATTACGGCAGCGGATCATCGCCGCGCATCACCTGCGAATCGCATTTCAACAAGACCCAGCAATGCCCGTTCGAAGGCCGCGCTCGACTGGCCCGGCAGTTGTCGGTTACCCGATGCGTGGAGGAAGACAACTGGGGCCAGCGCCGCGGCATGCTGTGGGTTACCGATGGTTGCCGCGCCGAGTTCGTTGCTGACGACCGCGGCAGGGGCCGCTGGCCGAGGCGAGATCGTGATGATGACGGCGAGCGGGTGGTCTGCGAGTCCTACGCGCAGAAGGAAAAGCAGTGCCGTGTCCGCGTCCGCCACGACGTACGGCTGGTCAAGCAGAAATCGGTCACCCCCTGCGTTGAAGACCGCAACTGGGGCTGGGACAGGCGGGGGATCTGGGTCAGCGACGGCTGCCGCGCCGAATTCCGCGTCTACTGAGGCCGGTGGTTGCCCACCCGTCCCGCTAGAATGACGCTCCCACAGCAGGAAGCACGGCATGGAACGCTGGTATCTGGCAACGTTGCTGTCACTGGTGCTGCATCAGATCGATGCTGCGTTCTGGCACGAGTGGCGGATGTTCCATGTACCAGGCGGCATCCAGGGCTTTCTGCTGTTCAACCTGGTTGCCATCGGCGTGCTGTTGCGTGGCTATCGCCAGGTTGTGCTGAAGCTGCCTTCTGCACGCCGCTACGCGCTGCTGTGCGGCGCGTTGGGCGTGGCCACCACACTCATCCATGCCGGCTTCGCCGCGCTCGGCCGCGACGAATTCAACCTGCCCCTTTCGCTGCTTGCGCTGCTTGCCTGCCTGCTCTGCGGCAGCGCATTGCTGCTGCGGAGCCGGCCGCGATGAACCTGCAGATACGGGCAGCGACAGACATCGATCTGCCGGCACTGATCGCAGTGGACAGTGTCGCTGCCGTCGACTCGCGGCGGCGTGCGCAGATCGGCCACTGGCTGGTGGAGGCCGAGGTGCACGTTGCCCTGCTCGATGATTCGGTGGTGGGCTACCGGGTGCAGCATCAGCACTTCTTTGCCGAGGCTTTCATCGAGATGCTGATGGTCGCCGGCCCGCTGCGCGGACGCGGCATCGGCAGCGCCCTGCTTTCCCACGCCACGTCACGCAGCGCGGGCAAGCGGCTTTTCAGCTCGACCAACCAATCCAACCTTGGCATGCAGCGGCTGCTGGCCACCGCCGGCTTCCAGCAGTGCGGCATCGTGCATGGGCTCGATGCAGGCGACCCGGAACTGATCTACCGCTACGCCGCAGGCTGAGCAAGGCAGGCACTGACGCGTGCCTCCAGCAGCGCCCTCAGCGCAGGATCCATGCAGCGGTAGTCGTCCGGGATATCCAGGCAGTGCAGTGCCTTGTATTCCAGCAGGCGGGCAAACTGTGCCTGCAGCCGATGCTGGTGCTTGGGCTCCATCACCAGGATGGCATCGGCCCAGCGGATATCCGCTGGGCCGATGGGCCGGCGTGCATGCGGGCTGGTACCCGCCGAACGCGCACTGAAGCCTGGCCGCTGCCGCCACATCGCTTCGGCGGTGGGGCTGCGCAGCTGGTTGCGGCTGCAGACGAACAACAGATTCATCATCCCTGATCCAGCAGTTGGCGCGGGCTGAGCACCGGATAGGTGAAGCCCAGCTGGCGCGCACGCAGCAGCTTGTCGCTGCGCGTATACATCAGCTTCCAGTTCTTTTCCGGCTTGTGGATCGGCTGTGGTGCCGTGTGGTCGCCACCGTGATGGCGGGCCTGCGTGCGCCTCCAGGCGCGGTTCCTGTGTGTATCCATGATCGTGTTCTCGTGGGTTACCGGGGTCAGCAGCCGCGGTAGTACGAGTGCGCGCAGGATACAACGGCGCAACAAAAAAGCCCACGCATTGCTGCGCAGGCTTGTCTGTTTCATCACAGTGGTCGGGACGGCCGGATTCGAACCGACGACCCTCTGCCCCCCAGGCAGATGCGCTACCAGGCTGCGCTACGCCCCGACTGATGCTGCGATGTGCCCGCCGGTGTGGCGGGCCGTGAAGTATAGCGGATCACGCTGGGTTTGGGTCACCGGCGAAGCAATTGCAGCACTTCTTCCAGTTCCATCCGCACCTGCTTGATGATCTGGTTGCTCAGCGCCGATTCCTCGCGTGCATCCGGACCGTCCAGGCGCAAGCGCGCGCCACCGATGGTGTAGCCCTGTTCGTACAGCAGGCTGCGGATCTGCCGCACCATCAGCACGTCATGGCGCTGGTAGTAGCGGCGGTTGCCGCGGCGCTTGGCCGGCTCAAGGCTGGGAAACTCGGTTTCCCAGTAGCGCAGCACATGCGGCTTGACGTCGCACAGTTCGCTGACCTCACCAATGGTGAAGTAGCGCTTGGCCGGAATCGGCGGAAGTTCGCGGTTACTGCCCGGATCCAGCATAAGCTTCCACCCTCTCCTTGAGCTTCTGGCCCGGACGGAAGGTGACTACCGTACGGGCGGAAATCGGAATTTCCTCGCCGGTCTTGGGGTTGCGGCCCGGGCGCTGGTTCTTGCGCCGCAGATCGAAATTGCCAAAGCCCGACAGCTTCACCTGACGTCCCTGTTCCAATGCTTCACGCAGCACATCGAAGAACGCGTCGACGAATTCCTTGGCTTCCCGCTTGTTCAGACCGACTTCGTCGAACAGCTTTTCCGCCATCTCCGCCTTGGTCAATGCCATTGCCTGCTACCCCCGAGTGCTGCCCGCTCAGCCGCGGATCCGGGCGTGGTGTTCACGCTCGATGGCAGTGACCGCCTCGGCCACCACCGCTTCCACGTCGCGGTCCGTCAGAGTGCGCGACTTGTCCTGCAAAATCAAGCCCATAGCGAGACTCTTGAATCCCGGCTCGACACCCTGGCCGACGTAGCGGTCGAACAGGTTCAGCTCGCGCAGCAACGGGCCGGCAGCCTGGCGAAGGGTTGCGGCCAGGTCGCTCCAGGCCACCTGTTCAGGCACCAGCACCGCCAGGTCGCGGCGCACCGCCGGGTAGCGCGACAGCTCGCCGGCGCGCGGCAGCGCACGCGCAGTCAACGCTTCCAGATCCAGCTCGAAGGCATACACGTCCACGTCGATGTCCATGGCCTTGGCCAGGCGCGGATGGACCTGGCCGATCCAGCCGATCGCCACGCCATCCCGCAACACTTCGGCCGAACGCGCCGGATGGCCGAAGGCGCGATCCGACGGACGGAATTCCAGCACCGCACCGCTGGCAGCAGCCAACGACTCCAGATCACCCTTCAGGTCATGGAAGTCGACCTTGCGGGTCGGCAGGCCCCACTGCACCGACTGCGCATCGCCGCAGACCGCCGCTGCCACGCGCGGGGTTTCCAGCGGCGCCGGCTGGCCGTCGCCGGCCTGCCGGGCGAACACGCGGCCGATCTCGAACAGGCGCACCCGGCCGAGCTGGCGCGCAGCATTGCGGCCCAGGGTGGCCACCAGGCCCGGAAGCAGCGCCGGACGCATCACTGCAAGTTCGGCCGACAGCGGGTTGGCCAGCGGCACCAGGTTATCGCGCAGCTGCCAGTGGCCCAGCAGGGCATCATCGACAAACGCGAAATTCACGGTTTCCTGCAGATCACGCGCCACCAGCTGGCGGCGCACGCTGAGCGTGTCGAGCTGGGTCTCGGTCGGCATGGCGATGCGCGAGGCGCCGCCCGGCAACGTGGTCGGAATCAGGTCGTAGCCGTGGATACGGGCCAGTTCTTCGATCAGGTCTTCTTCAATGGCGATGTCGAAGCGGCGGCTTGGCGCGGTCACCTGCCAGCCCTCGGCCGTGGCGCTCACGCCCATGCCCAGTGCGCGCAGGATGCGCTCCACTTCCGCATCTTCGATGCTGATGCCGAGCACGCGGACGATGCGGGCGCGGCGCAGGCCGATCGTGGCCTGCTGCGGCAGATCGCCTTGACGCACCGCTTCAGTGACCGGCGCCGGCGTGCCACCGGCCAGATCCAGCACCAGCCGGGTAGCGTATTCGATGGCAGTACGCGGCAGTGCCGGATCGACGCCACGCTCGAAGCGATGACCCGCGTCGGTATGCAGGCCCAGTTTGCGGCCACGGCCCATGATCGCGGCTGGCGCGAAGTGCGCGGCCTCCAGGAACACCGCTGTGGTGACATCGGTGACGCGGGTGTCGAAGCCCCCCATCAGGCCGGCCAGGCCCACCGCGCGATCCGCGTCGGTGACCACCAGGAAGCTGTCGTCCAGCGCGGCGTCGCGGCCGTCCAGCAGCTTGAGGGATTCGCCGGCACGTGAACGGCGAACGCCGATCGTGCCCTGCAGGGTGCCCAGGTCGTAGGCATGCATCGGCTGGCCCAGTTCCAGCATCACGTACTGGGTGATGTCCACCAGCAGCGAGACCGGGCGCACGCCACTGCGGCGCAGGCGCTCGGCCATCCACAGCGGCGTCTTCGCAGCAGCATTGACGCCTTCGATGACACGACCAAGGTAACGCGGCGCTTCGGCACCGGCGTCGAGCTGGATCGCCAGTTCACGGCTGCCCGTGGCGGCGATCGGCTCGGCGATGAAATCCAGCACTTCACTGCGGGTTGCCGCAGCCACGTCATAGGCGATGCCGCGGATGCTGAAGCAGTCCGCACGATTGGGGGTCAGCTTGATCTCGATGCTGGCATCCGGCAGGCCCAGGTACTCGACCAGCGCCTGGCCGACCGGTGCGTCGTCCGGCAGTTCCAGCAGGCCGGAAGCATCATTGTCCAGGCCCAGCTCCTTGGCCGAGCACAGCATGCCGTTGGACTCCACGCCACGCAGCTTGGCCGGCTTGATCTTCAACTCACCGATCTGCGCACCGACCATCGCCAGCGGCGCGACCAGGCCCGGGCGTGCATTCGGTGCGCCACAGACGATCTGCAGCAGTTCGCCCTGCCCGGCGTCGACCCTGCACACCTGCAGGCGATCGGCTTCCGGGTGGCGCACGGCGTCGACGATGCGTGCCACGACCACATGCTCAAAGCCATCGCCAAGCGCGGTCACCTCTTCCACTTCCAGGCCGATGGCGGTCAACACCGCACTCAGTTCATCGCGCGGGGCGCTGGTCGGGACGTGGCTGCGCAGCCAGTTTTCGGAGAATTTCATGGTGTCACCCTGGTGGGCCCGGCGCATGCGCCTGGGCCTGCGTTGTTGAGTCCGCCGGGCATGGCCCGGCGCTACCTGGTGGTTTACGCGAACTGCTTGAGGAACCGCACATCGTTCTCGAAGAACGCGCGCAGATCGTTGACGCCGTAACGCAGCATCGCAAAGCGCTCCACGCCCAGGCCGAAGGCGAAGCCGGTGTAGCGCTCCGGATCGATGCCGACGTTGCGCAGCACGTTCGGATGGACCATGCCGCAGCCGAGCACTTCCAGCCAGCGGGTGCTGCCATCGGGCTGCTGCCAGGCGATGTCCACTTCCGCACCGGGCTCGACGAAGGGGAAGTAGCTGGGGCGGAACCGCATCTCGAAATCGCGCTCGAAGAAGGCGCGCACGAATTCGGCCAGCGTGCCCTTCAGGTCGGCGAAGGTGGAATGCTCATCGACCAGCAGACCTTCCACCTGGTGGAACATCGGCGAATGGGTCTGGTCGCTGTCGCTGCGGTAGACCTTGCCGGCGGCGATCATGCGCAGCGGCGGCTGGTGCTCGCCCATGTAGCGCACCTGCACACCGGAGGTATGGGTACGCAGCAGGCGACCATCACCAAAGTAGAAGGTGTCATGCATGGCGCGCGCCGGATGATGCGGCGGGAAGTTCAGCGCCTCGAAGTTGTGCCAGTCGTCCTCGATCTCCGGCCCTTCGGACAACTCGTAGCCCAGCCGGCCAAAGATGCCGGTGATGCGCTCCAGGGTGCGGGTGATCGGATGCAGGCCTGCACGCTCGCCGCTGCGGCCCGGCATGGTGATGTCGATCGCCTCGGCAGCCAGTCGCGCGTCCAGCGCAGCGTCTTCCAGCACCGCCTTGCGCTCGCCCAGCGCGCTGCTCAGCGCGTCGCGGGCCTGGTTGATGGCTTCACCGGCCGCCTTGCGCTCGTCGGCCGGCAGCGCACCGAGCTGCTTGAGCTGCGAGGTGATGCTGCCGCTCTTGCCGAGCAGGGCCACGCGCAGCTGTTCCAGCGCGTCCGGGCTCTGCGCGGCGGCCACATCGGCCAGCGCCTGGGAAGTGAGGGATTGGATGTCGCTCATGGGTAGCCGGAACTCCAGTCGGTCTGCCATCGCGATGCGCGAAGGGTCGCGCCGTCGCCACCGCTTGCCGGTCGCCCGCCGTCTGCACGGCGGCGCCCGGCACAAAAAAGAATGGGGAAGGACTTGCGCCCTTCCCCATGCATTGCCTCTACCTGACACCGTTCTCCGCGAACGGCAACGGCATCGGGAAGGACTTATGCCGCCAGTGCGCCCTTGGCCTTTTCGGCCAGTGCAGCAAAGCCAGCTGCGTCGTGCACGGCGATGTCAGCCAGGACCTTGCGATCCAGGGTGATGCCAGCCTTCAGCAGGCCGTTCATGAAACGGCTGTAGCTCAGGCCGTTGATGCGGGCAGCCGCGTTGATGCGGGTAATCCACAGCGAACGGAAGTTGCGCTTCTTCTGCTTACGGCCGATGTAGGCGTACTGCTGTGCCTTGATGACCGCCTGCTTGGCGACGCGGAAGACCTTGCGACGGGCATTGTAGTAGCCCTTCGCCAGATCAAGGATTTTCTTGTGGCGGCGACGCGCCTGTACGCCACGCTTTACTCGTGCCATGTGTCAGTCCTCAGAGGTAGGGAAGCATGCGGTCCAGACGGCCTGCGTCTTCTGCGCGGACGTGATTCGTCTGACGCAGGTTACGCTTACGCTTGGTCGCTTTCTTCGTGAGGATGTGGCTACGGTTGGCGTGGCCGCACTTGTACTTGCCCGAGGCGGTCTTGCGGAAACGCTTGGCCGCCGCCCGGTTGGTCTTGATCTTGGGCATTGCAATGTCCTTGATGGGATATGACCCTGGTTTCTGACTGATCTGGCGGTGGCCTTGGCCACTCTTTCCGTCCTGCCATGATCGGCGTACGACCCGTCCTGGGTGGGTCGAGCCGGGCATGATACAGGCAAATCGGCCCTGTAACCAGCCCCCACACCCTTTTCACACGGGTTTCCACATCGGGACACGCAGCGCCTGTCCCACAAAAGCAAAAGGACGCCAGCGGCGCCCCTTCACCTTCATCCATTCAGCCGCCAGGCGCCCCGGAAGGCAGCCCGTCAGGCCTCAGGTCTTCTTCTTCGGCGCGATCATCATGACCATCTGACGCCCTTCCAGGCGCGGACGGGACTCGATGACGATGTCTTCACCCAGATCACCCTCGATCCGGCTGGCCATCTCGCGACCCAGTTCCTGATGGCTCATCTCGCGGCCACGGAAACGGATGTTGACCTTGATCTTGTCGCCTTCTTCAAGGAAACCACGCATCTTGCGCAGCTTGATCTGGTAGTCGCCCTCGTCCGTGACCGGACGGAACTTCACTTCCTTGATCTCGACCTGCTTGGTCTTCTTCTTGGCCTCGCTGGCCTTCTTCTGCGCTTCGAACTTGAACTTGCCGAAGTCCATGATCTTGCAGACCGGCGGATCAGCCTGCGGCTGGATCTCGACCAGGTCCAGACCTTCGTCCTCGGCCATGGACAGCGCTTCGTCGCGCGTCAGCACGCCGATCATTTCTCCGTCACTGCCGATCACGCGGACGCGCGGCACACGGATTTCCTGATTCTTGCGGTTCTGTTTGTTGTCAGGGGTACTGATATTGCGATCTCCCAAGGGTGTCGAACCCGGCCCGGGCGCCTTTGCGCACGGGCCGGACCTTTGATTACGCGCCCTCGGCCTGGAGCCGCTCGATGAAGGCCTGGAGGCTCATGCTGCCAAGATCCTCGCCAGAACGCGTACGCACCGCCACAGCGCCGTTTTCCTTCTCGCGGTCACCAATGACCAGCAGGTACGGCACGCGCTGCAGCGTGTGCTCGCGAATCTTATAGCCGATCTTCTCGTTACGCAAATCGGCGTTGACGCGGAAGCCTTGCTCCGCAAGGCTTTTGGTCACCGCAGAGACGTATTCAGCCTGCGCATCGGTGATATTGGCCACCACCACCTGGGTCGGCGCCAGCCAGACCGGGAACTGGCCGGCATGGTGCTCGATCAGAATGCCCAGGAAACGCTCCATGGAGCCGACGATCGCGCGGTGCAGCATCACCGGATGCTTCTTCTGGCTGTTCTCGTCCACATACTCGGCGCCGAGGCGGCCGGGCATCATGAAGTCGACCTGCATCGTGCCCAGCTGCCAGGTACGGCCGATGGCGTCCTTCAGGTGGTACTCGATCTTCGGGCCGTAGAAGGCGCCCTCGCCCGGCAGTTCCTGCCATTCCACCCCGCAGCTGGACAGTGCCGAGCGCAGCGCGCCCTCCGCCTTGTCCCAGGTGGCGTCATCGCCCAGGCGCGATTCGGGGCGCAGCGCAATCTTGACCTGGATCTCATCGAAGCCGAAGTGCTGGTACACCGCCAGCGCCTGCTGGTGGAACGCGGTCACTTCCGCCTCGACCTGGTCTTCGGTGCAGAACACGTGGCCGTCGTCCTGGGTGAAGCCACGCACGCGCAGGATGCCGTGCAGCGCGCCGGACGGCTCGTTGCGGTGGCAGGCACCAAACTCACCGTAACGGATCGGCAGATCGCGGTAGCTGTGCAGCCCCTGGTTGAACACCTGCACGTGGCCCGGGCAGTTCATCGGCTTGAGCGCATAGGTGCGCTTTTCCGATTCGGTGAAGAACATCGCGTCCTGGTAGTTGTCCCAGTGGCCGGACTTCTGCCACAGCGACACGTCCAGGATCTGCGGGCAGCGCACTTCGCCGTAGCCGGTCTTGCGGTAGACCTTGCGCATGTACTGCTCGACCACCTGCCACAGCGCCCAGCCCTTCGGGTGCCAGAACACCAGGCCCGGGGCCTCTTCCTGCAGGTGGAACAGGTCCTGCTGCTTGCCGATGCGGCGGTGATCGCGCATCTCCGCTTCCTCGATGCGCTTGATGTACGCATCGAGCTGCTTCTTGTCGGCCCAGGCGGTACCGTAGACGCGCTGCAGCTGTTCATTCTGCGCATCGCCGCGCCAGTAGGCGCCGGAGATGCGGGTCAGCTTGAAAGCCTTCAGGAAGCGCGTGTTCGGCACGTGCGGGCCACGGCACATGTCCACGTATTCCTGGTGGTAATACATGCCCATGGCCTGGATGTCATCGGACATGTCCTCGATCAGGCGCAGCTTGTAGTCCTCGCCGCGGGCCTTGAAGATCTCGATGACTTCCGCACGCGGCGTCACCTTCTTGATGACGTCGTAGTCCTGGGCGATCAGTTCGCCCATGCGCTTTTCGATCGCCGCCATGTCTTCCGGGGTGAACGGACGCTCGGAGTAGATGTCGTAGTAGAAACCCTCGGCGATCACCGGACCGATCACCATCTTCACGTCCGGGTACAGCTGCTTGACCGCATGGCCGACCAGGTGGGCGCTGGAGTGGCGGATGATCTCCACGCCCTCCTCGTCCTTGGCGGTGATGATGCGCAGGGAAGCGTCGTGGTCGATGACGTCACTGGCGTCGACCAGCACACCATCCACCGAACCGGCGATGGTGGCCTTGGCCAGGCCGGCGCCGATCGACTGGGCGACCTCCATGACGCTGACGGGGTTTTCGAATTCGCGGCGGCTGCCGTCGGGAAGAGTAATGGTGATCATTGCAGTGGCTTCGTGCAGGGCCCGGCTGAGCGGGCTGGAAAGCGTTCCCGGGCGGATGCCCGGACATGAAAAAAGCGCCGCGAGGGCGCCTGGAATGCAGGGCCTTCGGGGGCAGGTCAACAGTGGGCGGTGGTAGTGCTCATGTCGCACGCTCGGCCGGCGCTGGGCGCGGGCCACCTTGGTTCCAGGGAAAGAGTGCCAATGATCTTAAACCAGTGGCCGACAAAGCCCAAGCGGCGCCTGAATGGCGCTCGCTGGCGGCGTGAAAACGCAATGATTACCATGTCCGCGCAGCCGGCTTCCGTGCCAGCCTGCCCGCTTCCCCCAGGATCCTGCAATGCGCCACCCGCCCCGACCGGCAGCCGCCGGTCCCGCCCGTGCTCCGCGTTCACCGGCCACATGCCGGCCCCGGAGCCGACGATGATCACCGTTGGCCTGTCGACCCTGGGCTTCTGCAGCCTGGGCATGTTGTCAGCGATGTTCTCCGCGACGGCCTTCTATGCCGCCTCCCCCCACTGCCGCTGGCCGCGCCTGCGCCGTGCCGGGCGCCTGGGCCGGCAGATCGGGCTGGTCGCTGCCGTGGCCGCACTGTGGCTGTGGATGGCCGAGCTGGGCTTTGCCGCCGGTCTGGTGGCGATGCTGTGCACCTGGATGCTGGCGGCCATGCTGCTGCCGGCACTGGCCGCCTGGCACCGCCCCGATGCGGAGCCACGCTGATGTGGGCGCGCGGATTGGCGGGTATTTTCGCCGGCTTCTTCCTGGCCGCCGCCGCAACCGGCCTGGTGGCCTGGCTGCCGCCCGGCCCTTGGCAGAAGGCCCTGGTGCCCAGCCTGATCGCCTTCGTGCCACTGTGGATGCTGGCTGCACTGTGGGCCTTCAGCTTCCGCAGCGCGCTGCGCGCCTGGGTGGTGCTGCCGGTCTGCGCCGCCAGTGGTTTTGCCGTGCTCGGCCTGCTGCGCCTGAGTGGCGCGGTGCAATGAGATTGATCGCATGAAATTCAGTTCGCAGACCCTGCGCACGTTCACCACCCTGCACACCTGGGTCGGCCTGATCGCCGGTTTCGGCCTGTTCGTGGCCTTCTATGCCGGCGCGCTGACCCTGTTCCACCACGATCTGCCGCTGTGGCAGACACCGGGCGCGGCAACCGCGCTGCCGGCCGACCTGGATGATGCCCAGTACCTGCTCGACGATGTACTGGCCACCCATGCCGAAGCGCGCCGCCATGTCGGCATGACGTTCCCCGGCGCCGACCATCCGCAGCCGCTGGCCTACTGGCAGGCCGACGATGGCAGCTGGCGTTATGCGTGGCCGGGACAGACCGCCGGCAGCCCGACGCCGCCGCAGACCGGGTTGGCAGAACTGGTCAACGAGCTGCACTACAGCCTGGGGCTGCCGGTGGCCGGCATCTATGTGATGGGCATCGTCAGCCTGCTGTATGGCATGGCCCTGCTCAGCGGCCTGGTGATCCACCTGCCCAAGCTGCTGGGTGACCTGTTCGCGCTGCGCCCGGGCCGCAACCTCAAGCAGCAATGGCAGGATGCGCACAACGTGATCGGCGTGCTCAGCCTGCCGTTCCACCTGATGTTCGCGGTGACCGGTGCCCTGCTCTGCCTGGTGTTCATGCAGATGGCCGTGCTCAACCCGCTCATCTACGACGGCAAGGCCCTGCAGGCGGTGCCGACTGCGATGGATACCGCCCCGCTGCGCGCGGCAAGCGGCATCCCCGCTGCGCCGGGCAGCCTGCGCGTACTGCATGCGCGGGCACTGGAAGTTGCGCGTGCGCAGGGCGTGGCCAACTTCGAGCCGGCCTACCTGAAACTGGCCAATGGCGGTGATGCCAACGCCACCATCGAGATAACCGGTGAGGCCAGCGGCACGCTCGGCCCACTGGGCGCCGTCGCCCTGGACGTGGAAAGTGGCCGCCTGCTGGCCAGCCAGCTGCCCGGCCATCGCGATGCCAACCATGCCACGCTCAGTGCCGCCTACGCGCTGCATTTCGGCGAGTTCGGCAACGGCGTGGTGGTCTGGCTGTACTTCCTGCTCGGGCTCGGCGGCGCCTTCCTGTTCTATTCGGGCAACCTGCTGTGGATCGAGTCACGGCGCAAGCGCCGCCAGCCGCAGCAATCGCGCGCGGCGATCAACATGGCGCGGGCCACCGCAGGTGTCTGCATCGGCCTGTGCGTGGCGATCTCGGTGGCCTTCGTGGCTGCACTGGTGCTGGAGCGGGTGGCACCTGCGGCGGTTGATCCTGGCATCCGCTGGGCCTGCTTTGCGACCTGGGCGGCGTGCGCGCTGTGGGCATCGGCGCGCCGTCCCTCGCAGGCCGCGCGTGAGCTGCTGTGGGCAGCGGCAATCAGCACGGCGCTGGTGCCGGTGGCGCACGGCGCGCTCAATGGCGACTGGCTGTGGCTGGCCGCAGCACGCGGCCACTGGCCCCTGTTCTGGGTCGATGCGGTAGCGATGGCGATGGCTTTCGGCTTCGCCCGCCTGGCCGTTGCCAGCCAGCGGCGGGCGCGCAACGGTGACCCGAACAGCGTCTGGGCCGATTGAGCATCCGCCGGGCATGGCCCGGCGCTACCGAAGCGGTCAATCGCCGATGCGGGCCTTCTGCCACGGGCCGAGCATCGCGTTGAGCAGGCTGGCCTGTTCGTCGTCGCCGGTCAGTTCCCACATGAACACCCCGGCCAGCCCATGCTCGCGGGCGAACTGCGCTCGCAGGCCGATCGAACGCGGGTCTTCATAGCTGATGAAGATCTTCTGTTCCGGGTTGTACAACCACGGGCTCTGCGCCTGCGGCTGCCAGTGCTTCGTCCAGCCGGGCTGATCGAGATAGCGTGCCTTGATGACCCGCCAATCGCCGGCATCGGCCGGTGCGCTGTAGGCCTGGTACAGCCCGTCGGCGGATTCCCCGGTGACCTTGAACCCGCGGCCGTAGAACGGCACCCCCAGTACCAGCTTTTCGGCCGGCACACCGTGCTCACGGTAGTACTGCACTGCGCCGGCAACGTTGTTCCAACGGCGCAGCGCCGGCGCCAGCGGATCGGCCGGCACTTCCTGCAGCGGTGCATTGAAGGTCGACACCGACGAGAAGCCGGTGCCCATGTCGTAGCTCATCAGGTTGATGAAATCGAACACCTGGGCCAGCGCCGGCAGATCGTAGCTGGCAGCGGGATCGTACGGCCCGTCGGTCTGCAGGCGACCGGACGCCAGCGCCGCGGTCAGCAGCATCGGCTGCCGGATTTTCCTGCCCTGCGCATCAAGGGCGGTGCGGAAGGCCTGGGCCAGCCGGGTCAGGTTGGCGCGATCCTGCGGCCGATGTGCAAGCTCCTTCGGGCCACCACTGACCGGGAACTCCCAGTCGATGTCCACGCCATCGAAGCTGCCTGCATGGCGTTCGAAGAACAGCACCATGCACGAATCGACCAGGCGCTTGCGGCTGGCGTCGGTGAGGGCGGCATCGGAGAAGCCACCCGCGCCCCAGCCACCGATCGAGATCAACGTACGCAGGTGCGGATGCCTGCGCTTGAGCTCGGCCAGTGCGGCGAAGTTCGCCGGCGCCTCGGCGCCGATCGCGCAACGCCCGTCCTCGATGGTGGAGAACGCATAGAACAGATGGGTGAGCCGTTCGGCGGGGATGCTCGACACCGGGTAGCGCTCGGCGGAACCGCCGGGGTAGTACGCACCGAAGATCGGCGGTTGCGCCGGTTGCGCCTGCGCGGCGATGGGCAGGGCGGCGGCGATCAGCACTGCAAGTACTGCCACGGTCTGGCGGAACATGGACACTCCCGGGTCAAAGGCGCAGCCACGTTAGCAAACAGATGGGGCAATGGTGCCGATGTCCGTGCATGTCGTCCCATGGACAGGCACCCGCCGATGCAAACCGCCATTGAAGTGGCCCAGCCGTGCCTAAAACACCTCGCTGCAGGACAACACACGACCTGCTTCGGCTAAGGTGGCGCTGTATTTTCACCGGCACACGGACATGACCGAAGACCACGACGCAGACGGCGAGCTGCTTGACGACGAAACCCTGGAAAAGCTGCAGGCGATGGAGGCACGCGCCTACGCCGCGTTTGATGCGGGCGAGCTGGCCGATGCGGCCGCGCTGTTCGGCGAACTCATCGAACTGACTCCCGGCCTACCCAATCTGCACTACATGCGCGGTCTGGCGCACAAATACCTGCGTGACTGGCCCGCTTCACTGCAGGACAACCTGCGCTCGGAACAACTGCGCGACGAATTCGATGTCGCTACCGCGTGGAATGCCGGCATCGCCGCAACCGGTGCCGGCGACTGGGCGCAGGCGCGCAGGCAATGGACCCGATGCGGCATCACCCTTCCCGAAGGCGAAGGCCCGATCGAGGGCGATTTCGGTGTCGCCTGCGTGCGCCTCAATCCGTGGTCCGACGCCGAGACCGTCTACATGCGCAGGCTGGACCCGGTGCGCGCGCGGGTGGAGAACGTACCGTTGGTGGAGAGCGGGTTCCGTTTCGGCGACATCGTGCTGCACGACGGCGCGTCCACTGGCCACCGCACCTACGGTGAGCGCCAGGTGCCGGTGTTCAACGCCATGCAGCGCCTGCAGCAGTCGGACATGGCGACCTACGCGGTGTTCGTGCAGTGCGATACCGCCGAGGACATCGCCGCGCTGCGTGAACTGACCCTGCCAGGCATCGGCCTGGTCGAAGACTGGACGCATTCGGTACGCCACCTGTGCCTGCGCTGCAGCTATGGCACGCCACACCAGCATGATGACGCCGGCGACGACGACGAGGATGGCTGGGAACAGGAACGCAACCTGGGCATCGCCGCGCAGGGCCGGGCTGCGGTGGAAAAGCTGATGGCGGTGTGGATCGCAGGCGGCGCAGGCCGCGCGCTGGATGCGATCGAGCAGCGCGAGCATCCGCTGCCTGAGCCGGAACCCGGGCAGGTCTGGTGGCTGGGGCACGAAGAAGAGGAAGAAGAAAACGCATAGCGTCGAGCCGGCTTGATCGCCGTACGTGCGAGCCGGCAGACACGATTGACACTGCAGGCAAAGAAAAAGCGGGCCGAAGCCCGCTTTTTCATTCCAGCGATATCAGCGGCGGGGTGTCAACCAAGGTTGACACCTACCGTGATCGGCCGTTGGCCGATCACTCGGCGCTGGCGCCTTCGCCTTCTTCGACGGCCTTCATCGACAGGCGGATACGGCCCTGCTTGTCGACTTCCAGCACCTTGACCTTGACCACATCGCCTTCCTTCAGCACGTCGCCGACCTTCTCGACGCGATCGCTGGAGATCTGCGACACGTGGACCAGGCCGTCCTTGCCCGGCAGGATGGTGACGAACGCACCGAAGTCCATGATCTTGGCGACCTTGCCTTCGTAGATGCGGCCCGGCTCGACGTCCGAGGTGATCTGCTCGATGCGGGCCTTGGCGGCCTGCGCAGCGATGGCATTGACCGAGGCGATGACGATGGTGCCGTCATCCTGGATGTCGATCTGGGTGCCGGTTTCCTTGGTGATGGCCTGGATGGTCGAACCACCCTTGCCGATCACTTCGCGGATCTTGTCCGGGTGGATCTTGATGGTCAGCAGGCGCGGCGCGTAGTCCGACAGCTCTTCGCGCGGCGCGGTCAGGCCGTGGGCCATTTCGCCCAGGATGTGCAGACGGCCAGCCTTGGCCTGCTGCAGCGCCTGCTTCATGATCTCTTCGGTGATGCCTTCGATCTTGATGTCCATCTGCAGGGCGGAGATGCCCTCAGCGGTACCGGCGACCTTGAAGTCCATGTCACCCAGGTGATCTTCGTCACCCAGGATGTCGGACAGGACGACGAAACGCTCGCCTTCCTTGACCAGACCCATGGCGATACCGGCAACCGGGGCCTTCACCGGCACGCCGGCGTCCATCAGGGCCAGCGACGAACCGCAGACCGAAGCCATCGACGAGGAGCCGTTCGATTCGGTGATTTCCGACACGACGCGGATGGTGTACGGGAACGATTCCAGCGACGGCATCACTGCCAGCACGCCGCGCTTGGCCAGACGGCCGTGACCGATCTCGCGACGCTTCGGGCCCATCATGCGGCCGGTCTCACCCACCGAGTAGGGGGGGAAGTTGTAGTGGAACAGGAAGTTTTCCTTGTACTCACCGGAGACGGCATCGATGACCTGGCCATCACGGGCAGTGCCCAGGGTGATGGTCACGATGGCCTGGGTCTCACCACGGGTGAACAGCGAGGAACCGTGGGTACGCGGCAGCACGCTGGTCTTCACCGCGATCGGGCGGACGGTGTCCAGCGCACGGCCGTCGATGCGGACCTTGGTGTCCAGCACCGAGTTGCGCATGGTGCTGTATTCCAGCTCGCCGAATTCCTTCGACAGCTCGGCCGGGTTCCAGCCCTCGGCGGCAACACGGCCGGCCAGGGTCTCGACCACGTCCTTCTTGATCGCCGAGATGGCGTCGCGGCGCTGCAGCTTGTCACGCACCTGGAAGGCTTCGCCCAGGCGCGGGCCGACCGCTTCCTGCACGGCGCTGATCAGCGCGGTGTTCTTGGCCGGGGCTTCCCAGGTCGACGGCTTGGTGCCGGCTTCGACGGTCAGCTCGTTGATGGCGTTGATGACCTTCTGCATTTCGCGGTGACCGAAGGTCACGGCGCCCAGCATCACGTCTTCGGACAGCAGCGCGGCTTCGGACTCCACCATCAGCACGGCGTTGGCGGTACCGGCAACAACCAGCTCCAGCTGCGAATCCTTCAGCTCGGACACGGTCGGGTTGAGGATGTACTGACCATCCTTGTAACCCACCTTGGCGGCTGCGATCGGGCCCTTGAACGGGGTACCAGCCAGCGACAGTGCGGCCGAGGCACCGATCAGCGCCGGGATGTCACCGTCGATCTCCGGGTTCAGCGACATCACCGTGGCGATGATCTGGACTTCGTTCTTGTAGTCTTCCGGGAACAGCGGACGGATCGGACGATCGATCAGACGCGAGATCAGGGTCTCCTTCTCCGTGGCGCGGCCTTCGCGCTTGAAGAAGCCACCCGGGATGCGGCCACCGGCGTAGAACTTCTCCTGATAGTCGCAGGTCAGGGGGAAGAAGTCCTGGCCCTCACGCGCGCTCTTGGCGGCAACGGCGGAGACCAGCAGCACGGTGTCGTCGAACTTGACGATGACGGCGCCACCGGCCTGGCGGGCGATTTCGCCGGTCTCAAGCGTGACGGTGTGCTTGCCGTACTGGAAGGTTTTGGTGATTTTTGCCACGGATGGGTGTCCTTGGGGATGCTGTCTGCGAATTGGACCGTCGGCGACCCTTGCCGCCAGCGGGTGACCGGATCGTTCCGGCCTGAATCGGGATTACGGTGCTACAAAACAAAACCGCGGCGCATCGCTGCGCCGCGGGGGATTCGTTGCTTAGCGACGCAGGCCAAGCTTCTCGATCAGGGCCTTGTAACGCTCGACGTCCTTCTTCTTCAGGTAGTCGAGCAGGCTGCGACGGCGGTTGACCATCTGCAGCAGGCCGCGGCGGCTGTGGTGATCCTTCTTGTGGGTCTTGAAGTGGCCGGTCAGCAGTTCGATGCGGGCGGTCAGCAGTGCAACCTGGACTTCCGGGGAGCCGGTGTCAGCCGAGCTGCGCTTGTTGTCTTCAATGACCTTCTGGGTGTCGATCGACATAATCTTTTTTCTCTGTGATGCGTGGCCGGCAGGAACGTGCATTCACGCACCGCCAGGCTCGCCGTGGACTACAAGGATGAAACCTGCCTGCGCAGGCTGCCGCAAAACGGCCGCGAAATTGTAACGGCCAGGGGCTTCGGGGACAAGGTCCGGGACTGAACCGCCCTCCCCGTTCAGAGGTTGAAACGGCGTTGGGGGGCCAGCAGCCCGCTCTCGTCCACCTGCCCCAGCCCCTGAATCGTGGCGCCAGGACCGAACACGACCACCTGGCCCGACGGCCAGGCCGGGTCGCGCTGACGCTGGCCCACGCAGAAGCGGTGGGTCTGGTCGGCGTCCAGGTCGACCCGCGGGTACTCGGACAGGCCGGCCGCCAGCGGCAGCAGCAGTGCGTCCATGGCGGCCTCGTCCTGCGCTTCCACCAGCGCCCGCAGCTGCTCGAGGGTGACCATCGCCGGCGTACGGAACGGGTCCACCCACAGCCGGCGCAGGGCACTGATATGCGCACCGCAGCCCAGGGTTTCACCGAGGTCGCGGGCCAGGCTGCGGATGTAGGTGCCCGACCCGCAGGTGACCCGCAGCTGCAGCCGCTCGGGCTGCTGGTCCAGCACCTCGATGGCGTGGACCTTGACCTGGCGCTCCGGGGCCTGGATGACGTCGCCCCGGCGGGCCTTCACATACAGCGGCTCGCCACCCTGCTTTAGCGCTGAATAGATGGGCGCGCGTTGCAGGATGTCGCCCACCAGCGGTGCGATGGCCGCCTGCAGCGCCTCGGCGCTGATGGCCGGCACCGGTCGTTCGAGTAGCACCTGGCCCTCGGCATCATCGGTATCGGTGGTCTGCCCCAGCACGATCTCGGCGTCGTAGGCCTTGGCCGAGCCCAGCAGCAGGCCGGCGATCTTGGTCGCCTCGCCGAAGCACAGCGGCAGCAGGCCGGTGGCCAGCGGGTCTAGGCTGCCGGTATGGCCGCCCTTCTCGGCGCGGAACAGGCGGCGGGCCACCTGCAGTGCAGCGTTGGAGCTCATGCCGGTCGGCTTGTCGAGCAGCAGGATGCCATCCAGGCGGCGGAACTGAATTCGGGTCATGACGGGTACGGGTAGCGCCAGGCCATGCCCGGCGAGCGCGCAGCGCGGTCTGCATCAGACATCGCGCAGCCGGAATGCAACAACGCCGGGCATGCCCGGCGTCGCGCGGTTATTCGTCGTCGCCTTCGCGACGCTTCTCGGCGGCCACGGTATCGGGCAGATCGCGCAACAGGTTGTCGATGCGCTCGCCACGGTCGACCGAGTCGTCGTAGTGGAAATGCAGCTCCGGCACGTGCCGCAGCTTCATGGCGCGCGCCAGCTCCATGCGCAGGCCCCAGGCCAGTTCCTTCAGCCCCTTCACCGCTTCAACCGAACGTTCCGGCATCAGCGCGGTGACAAACACCTTGGCATGGGCCATGTCGCGGGTGATTTCCACGTCGGACACGCTCACCGAGGGCAACCCATGCTCGCGCACGGCGTTGTGCACCAGGGTGCCGAGCTCACGGCGCAGCTGGGCGGAGACACGGTCGGTTCGATGGAAAGTTTTGGGCACGAGGAGCTCTTGGTTCAGTTGTCGCCCGACCAACGGTCGGGCGCTACATCTACATGGTACCCGACCGTTGGCCGGGTTCTACAGCTTGGTAGGGCCCGACCGTTGGTCGGGCCACATCACATTACAGGGTGCGCGGCACTTCGATACGCTCGAAGCACTCGATCTGATCACCCGGCTTGACGTCGTTGTAGGCCTTCACCGCGATACCGCACTCGGTACCGTTGCGGACTTCCTCGACGTTTTCCTTGAAGCGGCGCAGCGATTCCAGCTCGCCTTCGAAGATCACCACGCTGTCGCGCAGGACGCGGATCGGCTTGTTGCGCTTGACCACACCCTCGATGACCATGCTGCCGGCGACGGCGCCCAGCTTGGAGCTGCGGAAGACATCGCGGACCTCGGCGATACCGATGATCTCTTCGCGGATCTCCACGCCCAGCAGACCGGAGGCCACCTGCTTCACCTGATCGATCACGTCATAGATGATCGAGAAGTAACGCAGGTCCACGCCGTTGGATTCGATGATGCGACGGGCCGAAGCATCCGCACGCACGTTGAAGCCGATGACGGTGGCCTTCGACGCAGCGGCCGAATTGGCGTCCGACTCGGTGATGCCGCCCACGCCGGAGTGGATCACGTTGATGCGGATGTCTTCGTTGGACAGTGCAACCAGCGCCTGGCTCAGTGCCTGCACCGAACCCTGCACGTCGGCCTTGATGACCAGGTTGAGGACCTGCTGGCCCTCGCCCTTGCCCAGGGTCGCCATGATGTCTTCCATGCGGCTGCCAGCGGTGGCGACCAGGCGCGACTCACGGCGCTTGGTCTCACGCTGCTGGGCAACGTCCTTGGCCAGGCGCTCGTCGTCGACGACGACGAAGTCGTCACCGGCTTCCGGCACGCCGGACAGGCCCAGGACCTGCACCGGGATGGACGGGCCGGCGAATTCCGGCTGCTTGCCGGTTTCGTCGAACAGCGCACGCACACGGCCGTACTGGATACCGCAGACCAGGTAATCGCCCTTCTTCAGGCGACCCTGCTGCACCAGCACCGTCGCGATCGGGCCGCGACCCTTGTCCAGCGAGGATTCGATGACCACGCCGTTGGCGCGGCCATCGTCGACAGCCTTCAGTTCCAGCAGTTCGGCCTGTACCGAGACGGCTTCCAGCAGGTCGTCGATGCCCAGGCCGGTCTTGGCCGAGATCTCCACCATCTGGGTGTCACCACCGAAGTCTTCGGCCACGACCTGCTCGGAGAGCAGCTCGTTCTTGACCCGCATCGGGTCGGCACCGGACTTGTCGATCTTGTTGATGGCCACGATCAGCGGCACACCCGCCGAACGGGCGTGCTGGATCGCTTCCTTGGTCTGCGGCATGACGCCGTCATCGGCAGCCACCACCAGCACCACGATGTCGGTCAGCTTGGCACCGCGGGCACGCATCGAGGTAAACGCGGCGTGGCCCGGGGTGTCCAGGAAGCTGATGACGCCCTTGGGCGTATCAACGTGGTACGCACCGATGTGCTGGGTGATGCCACCGGCTTCGCCGGTAGCGACCTTGGTGCGGCGGATGTAATCCAGCAGCGAGGTCTTGCCGTGGTCGACGTGGCCCATGATGGTGACCACCGGCGGACGCTGCACGGCTTCGCCCTGGTTCTCACCGGCGGAAGCCAGCAACGCGTCTTCGGCGTCGTTGTCATTGGCGCGGATGGCCTTGTGGCCCAGTTCTTCGGTGACCAGCGCAGCGGTGTCGTGATCGATGGACTGGGTGATGGTGGCCATCACGCCCATCTTGAACAGCGCCTTCACCACCTCGCCGCCCTTCAGCGCGAGCTTCTGCGCCAGGTCGGCCACGGTGATGGTTTCACCGATCGCCACTTCACGCACGACCGGTGCGGTCGGACGCTCGAAGGCATGCGGGCCGGAGTTGCCACCACCGCGCGACATGTCGCGACGGCCGGACATCGGACGGCTGCCCGGACGACCACGGTTGTTGCTGTTGTTGCTGTTGCCGCGACGGGCGCGATCGGCAGCGGACAGATGCATCTGGCCGGCGAAACGATCGCCCGGGCCACGCTCGTTGCGCGGCGCGCTGCGGTTGTTGCGGTCGTCGCTGCGCGGCGGTGCACCACGCGGAGCGGCCGGAGCCGCAGCCGGGGCGCGCGGCGGGCGCGGCGCGGTTTCGTCGATCGGTGCGCGCACCTTGGGCTGGCTGGCGGCAAGCGCCTCGGCAGCCTTGGCGGCGATCGCAGCTTCCTCGGCCGCCTTCTTCTCGGCCTCGGCACGTTCCTTGGCCGCAACCTCTTCCTCGCGCTTGCGGACGATTTCCTCGTCACGCAGGCGATCCTTCTCGGCCAGAGCCTGCTGCTCGGCGAGGTTGCGCGCACGCGATTCCTCGAGCTTGCGCAGGATATCGGCGCGCTCTTCGTCCGGGGTCATCGCGCGACCACCATCAGCCTTGACGTAGGTACGCTTCTGGCGCACCTCGACGTTCACCGTCGTCTTGCTGCGACCGGAATTGACCGTCACTTCCTGCTGCTTCCGGCGGTTGAGGGTGATCTTCTTTGCAGACTGATCAGTCTCTTCCGGGGCCTGCTCGGGCTTGCCGTGCGAACGGCGAAGGAAGCCCAGAAGCTTCACTTTTTCAGAACTGGTCACGACCTGGTCGGGACCGCTGAACTTCATGCCGGCACCGGCCAGCTGTTCCAGCAGTTTTTCGACCGGTGTATTGACCAGTTCGGCAAGCTTGCGGATGGTGGTTTGCTGCGACATTCGGATCCTATGATCTTGTGGGCGCCCCCCCGCATCTGGAGGTGGCGCGGATTCTACGCCCTGATCGGCTCAGGGCCCTGTTCATTGCCGGCTCATTCGCCGCGTTCCAGTCGGGCGATTTCCTCGGCACGCGCGGCCAGGATCAGCGCCGCGGCGCGCTCCTGGTCCAGCCCTTCGATGCCGAAGTCCATGACCTCGTCGGCGGCCAGGTCGGACAGATCCTCGCTGGTACGCACGCCGTGGCCGGCCAACGCATACGCGGTGGCTTCGTCCATGCCCTTCAGGGACAGCAGGTCCTGCGCCGGCTGGCCGTCTTCAAGGCCTTCCTCGACTGCCAGGGCCTCATTGAGCAGCGCATCGCGGGCACGTGCGCGCAGCTCTTCGACGATGTCTTCGTCGAAACCTTCCACGGCCAGCAGTTCGCCGACCGGGACATATGCGATTTCTTCGACGGTACCGAAGCCTTCGCTGACCAGGATGCCGGCGATTTCCTCGTCCACTTCCAGCTTGTCCATGAACAGCTGGCGGGCAGAGGCCTGCTCGGCTTCCGACTTGGCGGTGACCTGGTCCTGGGTCATCACGTTCAACTGCCAACCGGTCAGGCGGCTGGCCAGACGCACGTTCTGGCCGCCCTTGCCGATTGCCTGTGCCAGGCGGTCTTCTGCAACGGCCAGGTCCATCGAATGCTTGTCTTCATCGACGATGATCGACTGCACTTCGGCCGGCGCCATCGCATTGATGACGAAGTTGGCCGGGTTCTCGTTCCACAGCACGATGTCGACGCGCTCGCCATTGAGCTCGTTGGACACCGCCTGCACGCGCGAACCGCGCATGCCGATGCAGGCGCCGATCGGATCGGTGCGGGCATCGTGGGCCAGCACGGCGATCTTGGCGCGGTCGCCCGGATCGCGGGCACAGGCCTTGATTTCCACTAGGCCCTGGCCGACTTCCGGCACTTCCAGCTTGAACAGCTCGATCATGAACTCCGGGGCGGCGCGGCTGATGAACAGCTGCGGGCCACGCGGCTCCGAACGCACTTCGGCCAGGTAACCACGCACGCGGTCACCGGCACGCAGGACATCACGCGGGATGCCCTTGTCCTTGGGAATGAAGCCTTCGGCATTGCCGCCGAGGTCGACATAGATGTTGCCGCGCTCTGCGCGCTTGACCACACCGGTGATCAGCTCGCCCACGCGGTCGGCCCATGCATCGACCACCTGCTGGCGCTCGGCTTCGCGCACGCGCTGCACGATCACCTGCTTGGCGGCCTGGGCGGCGATACGACCGAAATCAGGGTTCTCGATCTGCTCTTCGATGTAGTCGCCGACATCCACGCCTTCGGCTTCGTCGATGGCGTCCATCAGGCGGATCTGGCGATCCGGCGATTCCATCACCACGTCATCGGCCACCACTTCCCAGCGGCGGTAGGTTTCGTAGTTGCCATCCTTGTGGTCGATGACAACGCGGGTCAGCACTTCCTCGTCGGGATAGCGCTTCTTCGCTGCCGAAGCCAGGGCGGCCTCGATGGCATCGAAGATCACTTCACGCGGCACGCCCTTTTCGTTGGCGACCGCGTCCACTACCAGCAACAGTTCCTTGCTCATTGGCTCACTCCGCGCGCGGCTTCTTTGCCGCCGGCTCGTTGGAAGAAGAATTCTTGTTCGGCTTCGGACGCTTCGGTGCCGGACCGGTCGGCTTGCTCGGGGCCAGCCCCAGCGCCACCCAGTCAGGCATGATCCGGGCCTTGTCGATGTTGTCGCTCGACACGACCACTTCGGCCTTGTCGACGATGAAGGTGATGGTGTCCTGCGCCTCGTCGACCGCTTCAATGCGGCCCTGCAGGCGCCGGCGGTTGTCCTGCGGCAGCTTCAGGGTGACCTTGGCCGATTCGCCGAGGTGACGACCGAACTGCTCCAGGTTGAACAGCGGGCGGTCGACGCCCGGCGAGGACACTTCCAGCGTGTAGTTGCCGCTGATCGGGTCCTCGACGTCCATCTGTGCCGACACTTCGCGGCTGACCCGCTCACAGTCGTCGACATTGATGATGCGCTCGGGCTGTTCCGCCAGCGGCACGTCGATGTAAAGGCGCAGGGTTGCACCACCGGGGGCCGGCAGATACTCAACGCCCAGCAGCTCCAGGCCCAGCGACACAACGGTCGGGGCGAGCAGATTCGCGATGTCGGTTGCCTTGTCGCTCACAGCCTGCCTTGATCTCTTGGTTGGGTGCCGGCCTTGGCCAGCGTGGAAACATGACGCCCCGAAAACGACGAAGGGCCCGCTGGGCCCCTTTTCCGGAAAGACTCCGGTGACTGGATTCCGGTTGCAACGCGCTGCGTAAGCGCACTGCGGCCCTCCTTGCGGGTGAATCTCCCAGGGGGAGCGTCGCCTTCAGGGGTACTTCTAGGCCGCTGATGATAGCCCCTGCACCGCTCTGGTGCAAGGCTTGGACCACCCCCGAACCTGCCCCTGCGCTCGCCGGGCGCGGCCCGGCGCTACCTTCCCGTGTCCGGACGAAACGCCGCGACGAACAACGGAAGACCCAAAGAAAAACGCCCTCGAAGCAGAGCTTCGAAGGCGCATTCTTTACTTGGTAGCGGGGGCAGGATTTGAACCTGCGACCTTCGGGTTATGAGCCCGACGAGCTGCCAGACTGCTCCACCCCGCATCAGAAGCGGAATTATGAGGGATAACTTCAAAACCTGCAAGCTTTTCCTCATTCATCAAACCGGTTGGCGCCGATTCGATGTGTTGGTAGCGGGGGCAGGATTTGAACCTGCGACCTTCGGGTTATGAGCCCGACGAGCTGCCAGACTGCTCCACCCCGCACCGGAAGTGTTTGAACTGCTGCCCCACTCTGGCGAGGGAGGCTCTCCGCAACGATGTTCTGGCTGAACCGCTGCAGTGACAACTCAGGCTGCGCATATTACACGAATCGCGCAGCTTTGTGTCAACTTTTATGCAATATGCGCAAATGCCTTCTGGCACCAGATCATGATCGGGTTCCAAGCCAGGCCCAGCGCCAGCAATGACAGTGCATTCACGCCCAGCACGACACCCAGCACGCGGTCCTTGCTGCGCGGCATGGCCTCGCCCACCGGCTCATCGAAGTACATGACCTTGATGACGCGCAGGTAGTAGAAGCAGCCCACCACCGCGCACAGCACGCCCAGGATCGCCAGCCACAACAGGCCACCGTTGATCGCAGCACCCAGCACGGCCAGCTTGGTCCAGAAGCCGAGGAACGGCGGAATGCCCGCCAGCGACGCCATGATGCACAGCACCAGGCCAGCCATCCACGGATTGCGGGCGTTGAGGCCCTTGAAGTCCTCGATGTTCTCGGCTTCGAAGCCGGCACGCGACAGCGCGATGATCGCGCCGAAGGCGGCGGTCGACATGATCGCGTAAGCCAGCGCATAGAACAGTGCAGCAGCGTAGCCCTGCGAACCACCACCGGCGATGCCCATCAGCAGGAAGCCGATGTGCGAGACGGTGGAGAACGCCAGCATGCGCTTGAGGTTGCTCTGCGCGATGGCCATCAGGTTGCCGATCACCAGCGACACCGCGGCCAGGCCGGCGATGACCAGCTGCAATTCGGTCGACAGCGGGCCCACGCCCATCTCCAGCAGGCGGTAGGCCATGCCGAAGGCAGCCAGCTTGGGTGCCGAGCTGATGAACAGCGCGATCGGAGCAGGCGCACCCTGGTACACGTCGGGCAGCCACATGTGGAACGGTGCGGCACCGAGCTTGAAGGCCACGCCGGCAATCATGAACACCGCGCCGGTGATCAGCAGCACGCGCTCTTCCGAATGCGGAATGGCCGCCTGGATGGCGTCCAGGTGCAGGCTGCCGGTGGCGCCGTAGATCAGCGACATGCCGTACAGCAGCAGGCCCGATGCCAGCGAACCGAGGACGATGTACTTCATCGCCGCTTCGGAGGCCAGGCCACTCTCGCGGTTGCTGGCGACCAGTGCGTAGGAGCACAGCGCCAGCAGTTCCAGGCCGAGATAGACCATCAGCAGGCTGCCGGCCGACACCAGGATCATCATGCCGGCGGTGCCGAACAGGATCAGCACCGGGATTTCACCCTGGAACAGCTTGCGCTCGCGCAGGTAGCCCCAGCCATAGACCAGGGTCAGGCCGCTGAGCAGCACGATTCCGGTCTTCATCACGTCCGCGGCGGTATCGCGCACGAACATGCCATGGAAGACCTCCCCCTGCCCGCCCACGCCGGTGGCCAGCATGAACAGCACGACGGCCAGTGCGGCGACCGAGAACAGGTGGGTGACGATCTTGTTCCGCTCGCTGACGAACAGGTCGAGGATCATCAGGGCGAAGGCACTGCCGATCAGCACCAGCTCGGGAGCGAGCGGTGGCAGATCAGCGGCGGTCAGTGGCAGCAGCGGCGAGGTGGTCATTATCAAATCCTGGAATCAATTCGCTGTTGGGCCCGGTCAGAGCAGCTTGCTGGAGGCGATCTGCATGGCCAGCTTTGCGATCGAAGGCTCCATCAGGTCGGTCAGCGGCTTGGGGTAGATGCCCAGGGCCAGCACGCCAATGGCGAACACGCCCAGCACCAGCCATTCGCGGCCGTTGATGTCCTTCAGTTCGGCAACATGGCTGTTGGCCACCTCGCCGAAGAAGACGCGCTTGTACAGCCACAGGGTGTAGGCGGCGCCGATGATCAGGGTGGTGGCTGCGCCCAGGGCGATCCACGGGTTCCGCTGGAACGCGGCGAGGATGACCATGAACTCGCCAACGAAACCGCTGGTGCCCGGCAGGCCGGCATTGGCCATGAAGAACAGCATGGCAAAGGTGGCAAACCACGGCATCACATTGACCACGCCGCCGTAATCGGCGATGCGGCGGCTGTGCATGCGGTCGTACAGCACACCGACACAGGAGAACATCGCACCGGACACGAAGCCGTGCGAGACCATCTGCACCATCGCGCCCTGCAGGCCGAGACGGGCGGCATCGACATTGCCCGGTTCACGCACCAGCCACAGGGCAATGAAGGTGCCCAGGGTGACAAAGCCCATGTGCGCGATCGACGAATAGGCGATCAGCTTCTTCATGTCGTCCTGTACCAGGGCGACCAGGCCGACATAGATCACCGCGATCAGCGACAGCGCGATCACCAGCCATGCCCATTCGTGCGAGGCATCCGGGACGATCGGCAGGTTGAAGCGCAGGAAGCCGTAGCCACCGATCTTCAGTGCGATGGCGGCCAGGATCACCGAACCGGCGGTCGGTGCTTCCACGTGCGCGTCCGGCAGCCAGGTGTGCACCGGGAACATCGGCACCTTCACCGCGAAGGCGATCAGGAAGGCGAAGAAGATCCAGGTCTGCTCCTGGCCGGACAGGCGCAGCGCATACAGGTCGGCCAGCTGGAAGCTGCCGCCCTTCATGTACAGGTAGATCAGCGCCACCAGCATCAGCACCGAGCCGAGGAAGGTGTACAGGAAGAACTTCAGCGCGGCGTAGATGCGGCGCGGGCCACCCCAGACACCGATGATCAGGAACATCGGGATCAGCATCGCCTCGAAGAACACGTAGAACAGCATCGCGTCCGTGGCCGAGAAGATACCGACGGTGACGCCTTCCAGGATCAGGAAGGCGGCCACGTACTGGTTGACGCGCTTGTCGATCGCGCTCCAGGCACCGATCAGGGCGAGCACGCTGACCAGGGTGGTCAGCAGGATCAGCGCTACGGCGATGCCGTCCACGCCCAGGTTGTAGCCGATCTTGTAGGTCGGGATCCAGGCGTGGGTCTCGACGAACTGCAGCGCGTCGATGCCCGGGTTGTAGCCGCTCAGCAGCGAGAGACTCGCCACGAAAGTCAGCACCGCGACGCCCAGGGACGCCCACCGGGCGGTCTGCGCATCACGAATCGCAAGGATCAGGGCACCGCCGAGAATCGGCAGCCAGATGAGGACACTGAGTAGAGGCCAGTTCGACACGTCTTCTTATTCCGTACAGGTCATCAACGCAGGTAATGCATCAGCACGCCCAGAAGGGCAATCAGGCCGATGATCATCGCGAAGGCGTAGTGATAGAGGAAACCGGATTGGGTACGGCGCAGCACGCTGGCTGCGACGTCCACAACACGTGCCGAGAGATTGACCACGCCGTCGACGATGTTGCTGTCGATCCAGCGTGCGACCTTGCCGAGCTTGACGCTGCCGCCGGCAAAGCCATCGATCCACAGCTTGTCGAAGCCGTACTTGTTTTCCAGCACCGACACCAGCGGGGCGAAGGTCTTGCGCGCCTTGCCCGACAGGTCCGGCTTCCACAGGTAGAACAGCGCGGCCAGCAGGAAGCCCGCCAGGGTCAGCCAGAACGGCGGCAGCATCATGCCGTGCAGTGCGAACGCCACCGGACCATGGAACTCCTCGCCGAGGAAGGCCACGGTGTTCTTGGCCGGATCGTAGAACTCGACCACACCGGTGAAGAACGTCTGCGCCTGGCCCTTGATGGCTTCATGGGCGTGATGGCCCAGCCAGTCGGTGCCGTGCAGCATCGGACCGATGCTGAAGAAACCGATGGCGATCGACGGGATGGCCAGCAGGATCAGCGGCAGGGTCACCACCCACGGCGTTTCGTGCGGCTCATGCGGACCGTGGCCATGGCCGTGGTCGTCATGCGCGTCATGCGCGTCGGCGTGGTGTGCGTCGTGCGCCGCGTGCTCGTCGGCATGGCCGTGGCCATGGGCATCATGCGCGTCGCGGAAGCGTTCCTTGCCATGGAAGGTCAGGAACAGCAGGCGGAAGCTGTAGAAGCTGGTCACCAGCACGCCACCCAGCACTGCCCAGTAGCCATAGGTGGCCACCCAGCTGTTCTGCATGTGGGCATGGATCTCAGCCGCCTCGATGATGGTGTCCTTCGAGTAGAAGCCGGAGAAGAACGGCGTACCGACCAGGGCCAGCGTACCGATCCACATGGTGACGAAGGTGATCGGCATGTACTTGCGCAGGCCGCCCATCTTGCGCATGTCCTGCTCGTGGTGCATCGCGATGATGACCGAGCCGGCACCCAGGAACAGCAGCGCCTTGAAGAAGGCGTGGGTCATCAGGTGGAACACGGCGGCCGAATAGGCCGACACGCCCAGCGCAACGGTCATGTAACCGAGCTGGGACAGCGTGGAGTATGCGACCACGCGCTTGATGTCGTTCTGCACGATACCGATCAGGCCGGTGAAGAAGGCCGTGGTGGCACCGATGAACAGGATGAAGTTCAGCGCGGTCTGCGACAGCTCGAACAACGGCGACATGCGGGTGACCATGAAGATACCGGCGGTCACCATCGTCGCGGCATGGATCAGCGCCGAGATCGGGGTCGGGCCTTCCATCGAATCGGGCAGCCACACGTGCAGCGGAACCTGGGCGGACTTGCCCATGGCGCCGATGAACAGGCAGATGCAGATGATGGTGGCGATCGACCAGATCATCGGATCATCGAGCAGCTGCATGCCGAACAGCGTACCGTCCCAGATCTGCAGCTTGGCTGCCGGATCGGCGAGGATGCCGGCCTGCGAGAACACCTGCGAGTAATCCAGGGTGCCGAACACCCACAGCACGCCGGCGATGCCCAGCAGGAAGCCGAAGTCACCGACGCGGTTGACCAGGAACGCCTTCATGTTGGCGAAGATCGCGGTCGGGCGCTTGAACCAGAAGCCAATCAGCAGGTACGACACCAGGCCCACCGCTTCCCAGCCGAAGAACAGCTGCAGGAAGTTGTTGCTCATCACCAGGGTGAGCATCGAGAAGGTGAACAGCGAGATGTAGCTGAAGAACCGCTGGTAGCCCGGGTCATCCTGCATGTAGCCGATCGTGTAGATGTGGACCAGCAGCGACACGAAGGTCACCACCACCATCATCATCGCGGTCAGCTTGTCGACCATGAAGCCTACGTGGGCCGAGTACTGGCCGACTTCGAAGAACGTGTACAGGTTCTCGTTGAACGGCTGCGCCCCGCCCCACAGCAGCTGGTAGAGCGTGTGCATCGACAGGCCGCAGGCAACCGCGACGCCGAGGATGGTGATGGCCTGGGCGCCGAAGCGCTTGACCTGGCGACCGAACAGGCCGGCGATGATGCTGCCGAACAGCGGTGCGAGCACCACTGCGATCAACAGACTCTTGGAGAGAGTGATTTCCATCTGTGGATCAGCCCTTCAACGAATCGACTTCGCCGACATTGATCGTTCGGCGGGTACGGAACAGGGTCACCAGGATGGCCAGGCCGATGGCGGCCTCGGCAGCAGCCACGGTCAGGATGAAGAACACGAACAGCTGGCCGGCCGTGTCCCCCAGTTCCCGCGAGAACCCGACGAAATTGATGTTGACCGACAGCAGCATCAACTCGATGGACATCAACAGGACGATGATGTTCTTGCGGTTGAGGAAGATGCCGGCGAGGCTGATGCAGAACAGCACCGCGCCCAGCGCCAGGATGTGGCCCAGAGTGATCATGCCTTGGTTTCCTCTTCGCCCGCGGCCGGCTTGGTGTTGCTGTGGATCAACGGCTGCTCGGCATCCATCTTGACCACGCGCAGGCGGTCACGTGCCTTGACCATGGTCTGCTGCGACGGGTTCTGCGTCTTCAGGCCTTCGCGACGGCGCAGGGTCAGCATCACCGCGGCGACCACGGCCACGGTCAGGATGACGGCGGCGAACTCGAACGGCAGCAGGTATTCGGTGAACAGGCTGCGTGCCAGCCAGGTGACGTTGGAGCTGTCGGCGGCGAGCGCTGCGGCGTTGTCGGCCGGGAACGGATTGACCGCCCTGCCCTTCACGCCGATCAGGATCAGCATCTGCACCAGCATCGCCACCGCCACGATCAGGCCGACCGGCAGGTAGCGCACCCAGCCCTCACGCAGTTTGTCCGGGTCGATGTCGAGCATCATCACCACGAACAGGAACAGCACCATCACCGCACCGACGTAGACAAGCACCAGTGCCACACCGAGGAACTCGGCGCCGACCAGCAGCCAGACGCAGGCGATGGAGAAGAAGGTCAGCACCAGGCACAGGACAGCATGCACGGGGTTGCGCACGCTGATCACCGCAGCGGCCGAAACCGTTGCCGCGATGGCGAAGACCCAGAAAGCGATATTTACCCAATCCATCTCTCGACCTCAGCGGTAAGCGGCATCGGCGGCACGACGCTCGGCGATCTCGGATTCGAGACGGTCGCCCAGGGCCAGCAGCTGCGGCTTGGTAACGATGTTTTCGCCACGATTCTCGAAGTGGTACTCGAGGATGTGGGTCTCGACGATCGAGTCCACCGGGCAGCTTTCCTCGCAGAAGCCGCAGAAGATGCACTTGAACAGATCGATGTCGTAGCGGGTGGTACGGCGGGTGCCGTCTTCGCGCTTGGCCGAATCGATGGTGATGGCCAACGCAGGGCACACCGCTTCGCACAGCTTGCAGGCGATGCAGCGCTCTTCACCGTTGGGATAACGGCGCAGGGCGTGCAGGCCACGGAAGCGCGGCGACTGCGGGAACTTCTCCATCGGGTACATCATCGTGTACTTGGGCTTGAAGCTGTACTTCAGCGTCAGCCACAGACCCGCCAGCAGTTCGAGCAGCAGCAGGCTTTTGAAGTAATGGGTAATCCTGTTCATCACTCAGACGCCCTTTTGAATCACGCCGAAGAACACCATGACGGCGGTAACCGCGATCCAGAAAATGGTCAGCGGGATGAAGACCTTCCAGCCCAGGCGCATGATCTGGTCATAGCGGAAGCGCGGGAAGCTTGCACGGAACCAGATATAGGCACTGGCGAAGAAGAAGACCTTGACGAACAGCCACGGCCAGCCGCCCTTCCAGATCCAGTCGATGAACGGCGAGATCTCGCCCGGGTTGACCCAGCCCTGGATCGGGCTCAGCCAGCCGCCGAGGAAGAAGATCGAGATCAGGAAGCTGATCAGGATCATGTTCGCGTATTCGGCCAGGAAGAACAGTGCGAACGCACCGCCGGAGTACTCCACCATGTGGCCGGCGACGATTTCCGATTCGCCTTCCACCACGTCGAACGGCGCGCGGTTGGTTTCGGCAACGCCGGACACCCAGTACACGACGAACAGCGGGAACAGCGGGATCAGGAACCAGTCGAAGAAGCCGGAATTACCGGCCTGGGCCAACACGATGTTGCTCAGGTTGAGACTGCCCGAAGCGATCATCACGCCGACCAGGGCAAAGCCCATCGCGATTTCGTAGCTGATCATCTGTGCCGAGGCGCGCATGGCGCCAAGGAACGCGTACTTCGAGTTGGAGGCCCAACCGGCCAGGATCACGCCATAGATGCCCAGCGAGGTCATCGCCAGCAGGTACAGCAGGCCGGCATTGGCGTTGGACAGCACCAGCTGGTTGTCGAACGGCACCACCGACCAGGCGGCGAAGGCCGGCGCCAGGGTGATCAGCGGCGCCAGCAGGAAGATCGCCTTGTTGGCGCTGCTGGGCTGCAGGACTTCCTTGAACAGCAGCTTGAAGACGTCGGCGAAGGCCTGGAAGATGCCCATGCCGACGTACATCGGACCGTGGCGGACATGCATCCAGCCGATCAGCTTGCGTTCCCAGACCACGTAGAAGGCCACCGAGACGATCACCGGGACGGTGATCACCAGGATCTTCAGGATGATCCAGAGCAGCGCGCCGATGTCACCCAGGCCAAGCAGCCACTGGTGCAGCGGATCGACCGCGTTAATCAGCAATTCGTTCATGCAGCCACCACCGAGACACGAGCGGCACCCAGCGGCGCGGTTGCGCCGTGGCCCGATTCAATCCAGACCGAACCCACAGCGACGCGGGCGTCCACCACCACCGGCAGGGTGGCCTTGCCGGCATCGGTGCCGACCTTGGCCATCTGCCCTTCCTGCAGCTGCAGTCGGGCGGCGTCTTCGGCGTTGAGCACGATGCGCGGGGCGTTGTTGAGCGGATGCGACTGCAGTGCCGGAGCGCGACGGACCACCGCATCGGTGCGGTAGATCGCAGCGGTCGAAGCCACTTCCAGGCCTTCGCCCAGCAGCGCCGGCTGTGCCGAAGAAGCAACCTGCACGGTCACCGGCGCCAGGCTGGCACGCAGGCCGGCCAGGTCGATGAACTCGAAGCCGGCCACGGCCAGCTCGCCGCCCAGCGCACGCAGCACACGCCAGCCTTCACGGGCCTCGCCCGGCAGCTTGCCGCCGGCGCGTGCCGACTGCTCGCGACCATCGAGGTTGGTCAGGGTGGCGTCGATTTCCGGCAGCGCGCCGATCGGCAGGATCACATCGGCAACGTCGCGGGTCGAGGCACAGGCGAACTGGCTGAAGGCCACCACCTTGGCGCCGACCAGCGCCTTGCGCGCGGCAGGTGCATCGGCGAAGTCCAGGCCCGGTTCCAGGCCGTACACCACGTATGCCCGGCGCGGATCGGCCAGCATCGCGGCCACATCCTTGCCGGCCGGCAGCACGCCTGCGCGGGTCAGGCCAACGGCGTTGGCGCCCTGCGGGATGCGGCACAGCTTGGCACCGGTGGCGGCAGCGAAGTCACGCGCAGCGGCGCGGATCGCGGCGGCCTGCGGGTGGTTCTCGGCGATGCCGCCGACGATCAGCACGGTGTTGGTACCGCCCTGCACTGCCGAACGCAGCTCGGCGTTGGCCAGTGCGTCGGCGAACTTCGACGGCGCCACGATCTGCTTGCCGGCAATGCTGAAAGCAAAATCGAAATCGACCGGGTTGACCACGTGGATCTTCGCGCCGTTCGTCGTCTGCGCCTTGCGCAGGCGGGCATGCAGCAACGGCAGCTCGTGGCGGATGTTGCTGCCCAGGACGACGATGCGGTCCGCGCCTTCGATCTCGGCCAGCGGCAGGCCGAAGACCTCGGCGGTGGCGGCGTCGGAGAAATCACGGTTGTTGATGCGATGGTCGATGTTGCTCGAGCCCAGGCCGGTGGCCAGGCGGGCCAGCAGCGCGCCTTCCTCGTTGGAGGTGGACGGATGCACCAGCACGCCCAGGTTGTCGCCCTGGTTGGCCTTGAGGATCTCGGCAGCGGCAGCCAGGCCTTCGGCCCAGCTCACTTCCTTCCACTCGCCATTGACCTTGCGCAGCGGCTTGACCGCACGGTCTTCGCTGTACAGGCCCTGGTGCGAGTAGCGGTCACGGTCGGACAGCCAGCACTCGTTGACCGACTCGTTGTCGCGCGGCACGGTGCGCAGCACTTCGCCGCGACGCACGTGCAGGAACAGGTTCGAACCCATCGCATCGTGATAGCCGAGCGACTCGCGCGCGGTCAGCTCCCACGGACGGGCGCGGAACTGGAACACCTTGTTGGTCAGCGCACCGACCGGGCACACATCGACCACATTGCCCGAAAGCTCGGTGGTCAGCGGCTTGCCGTCGTAGGTGCCGATCTGCAGGTTTTCACCACGGTACATGCCACCCAGCTCATAGGTACCGGCAACGTCGGCGGTGAAGCGGACGCAGCGGGTGCACTGGATGCAGCGGGTCATCTCGGTGGCGACCAGCGGACCCATGTCCTCGTCCGGCACCACGCGCTTGCGTTCGTTGAAGCGGCTGACCGAACGGCCATAGCCCAGCGATACGTCCTGCAGTTCGCACTCGCCGCCCTGATCGCAGATCGGGCAGTCCAGCGGGTGGTTGATCAGCAGGAACTCCATCACCGAGCGCTGGAACTTCAGCGCCTTCTCACTGCGGGTGGCGACCTTCATGCCGTCCATCACCGGCGTGGCGCAGGCCGGCGCCGGTTTCGGCGACTTCTCCACGTCCACCAGGCACATGCGGCAGTTGGCGGCGATCGGCAGCTTCTCGTGGTAGCAGAAGCGCGGAATCGAAATGCCCGCCTTGTCGGCGGCCTGGATGATCATCGAACCCTTGGGCACGACCAGCGACTTGCCATCGATCTCGATGGTGACGTGGTCCGGTGGCACGCTGGGGGTCACTCCAGGATTATTGGGTTGCGCGCTCATGCAGCGGCTGCCTCCACCTTCTTGCCGTCAACCATCGAATGACCGTTGACGATGTAGTACTCGAATTCGTCCCAGAACTGGCGCAGGAAGCCCTGGATGGGCCATGCCGCCGCTTCGCCGAACGCACAGATGGTGTGGCCTTCGATCTGGCCGGCCACGGCCTTCAGCTGGTGCAGGTCTTCCATGGTCGCCTTGCCGGCGACGATGCGCTCCAGCACGCGGTGCATCCAGCCGGTACCTTCACGGCACGGGGTGCACTGGCCACAGGATTCCTTGTGGAAGAACTGGCTGATGCGGCAAGCGAACTTGACACAGCAGACGCTGTCATCCAGCACCACGACCGCACCGGAGCCCAGGCCGGAGCCCAGCGCACGGATGGTGTCGTAATCCATCGGCAGGCCCTTCAGCTCGGCCGCGGTCAGCACCGGCATCGACACGCCACCGGGGATGGCCGCCTTCAGGGTACGGCCCGGCTTGAGGCCGCCCGCCATTTCCAGCAGGTCATCGAAGGTGGTGCCGAGCGGCACTTCGAAGTTGCCGCCCTTCTGCACGCAACCGGACACCGAGAAGCACTTCGGTCCGCCGTTGGCAGTCAGGCTGAGGCCCTTGAACCACTCCGGGCCGTTACGGATGATCGCCGGCACCGAACCATAGGTTTCGGTGTTGTTGATCGTCGACGGCTTGCCGTACAGGCCGAAGTTGGCCGGGAACGGCGGCTTGTAGCGCGGCTGGCCCTTCTTGCCTTCCAGCGATTCCATCAGTGCGGTTTCTTCACCGCAGATGTAGGCGCCGGCGCCGAGGGCACCGTAGATGTCGATGTCCACGCCCGAGCCCATCACGTTCTTGCCCAGCCAGCCGTTGGCATAGGCATCGGCCAGGGCCAGCTCGAAGTGCTCGAAGGGCTCGTGGTGGAACTCACCGCGCAGGTAGTTGTAACCCACGGTGGAACCGGTGGCGTAGCACGCAATGGCCATGCCTTCGATCACCGAATGCGGGTTGTAGCGCAGGATGTCGCGGTCCTTGCAGGTGCCCGGCTCGGATTCATCCGAGTTGCAGAGGATGTACTTCTGCACGTTGCCCTTGGGCATGAAGGACCACTTCAGGCCGGTCGGGAAGCCTGCGCCACCGCGGCCGCGCAGGCCCGAAGCCTTGACCATCTCGATGACCTGCTCCGGCGGGATCTTCTCTTCGAGGATCTTGCGCAGGGCAGCGTAGCCGCCGGTCTTGAGGTAGCTTTCGTACGACCACGGGGTGTCGTAATGCAGGGTGGTGTAGACCACCTGGTGCGGCAGCGGCGCGGGGCCGACCGGACCCTTGGATTCGTGATGATGTGCCATGACCTTACTCCAGCCCGTCCAGCAGCTCGTCGACCTTTTCCAGCGTCAGACGCTCATGGTAATGACCATTGATGACCATCATCGGCGCACCTGCGCAGCCGGCCAGGCACTCTTCCTCGCGCTTGAGGTAGACGCGACCGTCAGCGGTCGACTGGCCATTCTTGATGCCCAGCTTCTTTTCGCAATGGCGAACGATGTCTTCGGCGCCATTGAGCCAGCAGCTGATGTTGGTGCAGATGGCCACGTTGTTGCGGCCCACCTTCTCGGTCTCGAACATCGAGTAGAAGCTGGCGACCTCGTAGGCCCACACCGGCGGCAGGTCCAGGTACTTGGCCACGCCGGCGATCAACTCGTCGGTCAGCCAGCCCTGGTTCTGCTCCTGGGCAGCATGCAGACCCTGCAACACGGCAGAGCGCTTGCGGTCCGGCGGGAACTTGGACAGCCAGTGATCGATGTGAGCGCGGGTTTTGTCGCTCAGCACCACCATCGGGTCGACGTCGCGCGCCGCCTCGAAATTACCTGTCGCCTTCATCGGCCGACCTCAGCAAAATGCATAACGTGAAATTGCAGAAACTGCGGCGCCGGCTTGCGCCGGCTGCCTGCAGCGGGCGTTGGCGTGGCGGACGGCATTACCGGTCAACCTCGCCGAACACCAGATCGTAGGTACCGATCATCGCCACCACGTCGGCCAGCATGTGGCCACGCACGATCGAATCGATCGAGGACAGGTGGGCGAAGCCCGGTGCACGCAGGTGAACGCGGAAGGGCTTGTTGGCACCATCGGAAACCAGGTAGCAGCCGAATTCGCCCTTGGGCGCTTCAACGGCGGCGTAGGTTTCACCGGCCGGCACGCAATAGCCTTCACTGAACAGCTTGAAGTGATGGATCAGCGCTTCCATGTCGTCCTTCATGTCCTCGCGCTTGGGCGGAGCGACCTTGAAGTTCTTGACCATGACCGGGCCGGGGTTGGCCTTCAGCCACGCCACGCACTGCTTGATGATGCGGTTGGATTCGCGCATCTCGGCCACGCGGCACAGGTAGCGATCGTAGCAATCGCCTTCCTTGCCCAGCGGAATGTCGAAATCGACGGCATCGTACTTGGCATACGGGCGCTTCTTGCGCAGATCCCAGGCGATGCCCGAGCCACGCAGCATCACGCCGGTCATGCCCCACTGGTGGGCCAGCTCCGGGGTGACCACACCGATGCCCACCGTACGCTGCTTCCAGATGCGGTTGTCGGTCAGCAGGGTCTCGTATTCGTCGACACGGCCCGGGAATTCGTTGGTGAAGTTTTCCAGGAAGTCCAGCAGCGAACCTTCGCGCGCGGCGTTGAGGTTCTTCAGGGCCTTGCCCTTGTGCCAGCGCGATTCCTTGTACTTCGGCATGTGGTCCGGCAGGTCGCGGTAGACGCCGCCCGGACGGTAGTACGCGGCGTGCATGCGCGCGCCGGAGACCGCTTCATAGCAGTCCATCAGCTCTTCGCGTTCGCGGAACGCGTACAGCATCACCGCCATCGCGCCCAGATCGAGGGCGTTGGAACCCAGCCACATCAGGTGGTTGAGGATGCGGGTGATTTCATCGAACAGCGTGCGGATGTACTGCGCGCGTTCCGGCGCCTCGATCCCCATCAGGGTCTCGATCGAGCGCACGTAGGCGTGCTCGTTGCACATCATCGACACGTAATCCAGGCGATCCATGTAGCCGATCGACTGGTTGAACGGCTTGGACTCGGCCAGCTTTTCGGTGCCACGGTGCAGCAGACCCACGTGCGGGTCGGCACGCATGATGGTCTCGCCGTCCATTTCCAGGATCAGGCGCAGCACACCGTGCGCGGCCGGATGCTGCGGGCCGAAGTTCATGGTGTAGTTGCGGATTTCCTGCCGGCTTTCGGCAGCGTTGCTGGCGAAGGCTTCGCCGGCCTGGTGTACGTGGCTCACTTCACTGCCTCCTGCGAGCGCTCACCGGCAGCGGTCTGCAGGCGGGCGTCGTCGCGGATCACGCGCGGCACGCCGACACGCGGCTCCACCGAGGTGACCGGTTCGTAGATGACGCGCTTCTTTTCTTCGTCGTAGCGCACTTCGACGTTGCCGATCAGCGGGAAGTCCTTGCGGAAAGGATGGCCGACGAAACCGTAGTCGGTCAGGATCCGGCGCAGGTCCGGGTGGCCTTCGAAGATCACGCCGTACAGGTCGAACGCTTCGCGCTCGAACCAGTTCAGGCCCGGCCAGATGCCGGTCAACGAGGACACCACCGGCAGCGCTTCGTCAGGGGCGAAGCAGCGCAGGTGCAGCATCAGGTTGTGCTGGTACGAACGCAGCTGCGCGACCACGGCGAAACGCTGGGTCGGCATGTGCTGCGGACGGGCGCCATCGGCACTTTCCTCGCTGGGGAATTCACCCCAGGCGAAGCGGCCCTGGGCCTTGCCCTCGACACCGCGGCTGAAGCCCTGCGAGGACACATCGGCGGTGTCCCATTCGTCGGAACCATAGCCAAGGTAATCGACACCGCAGAGGTCCACGGCCTGCTCGAAACCAAATTCGTCACGCAGCGCCAGGGCGCTGGCGTGCCACTCGGCGGCAGGCACTTCCAGCGTCACTTCGCCGCGGGGTTCGACCACGATGACCTTCGCACCTGCGAAACGTGCGGAAAGTCGGTCGATGAAGGATGCTTGCTCTGCCATGGGGGCTTGGCGCGCTCTAGTCAGGTGAAGGGGTCAGCGGGCGATGGTCTGAGTACGCCAGATCTTCTTCTGCAACTGCAGGATCCCGTACACCAGCGCCTCGGCGGTCGGCGGGCAGCCCGGGACGTAGACGTCCACCGGCACCACGCGATCACAACCGCGCACGACAGAATAGGAGTAGTGGTAATAGCCACCGCCATTGGCACAGCTGCCCATCGAGATCACCCACTTGGGGTCGGGCATCTGGTCGTAGACCTTGCGCAGCGCCGGGGCCATCTTGTTGACCAGGGTACCGGCAACGATCATCACGTCGGACTGACGCGGCGACGGGCGGAACACCACGCCGTAACGGTCAAGGTCCAGGCGCGCGGCGCCAGCGTGCATCATTTCGACCGCACAGCAGGCCAGGCCGAAGGTCATCGGCCACATCGAGCCGGTGCGTGCCCAGTTCAGCAGGGCATCGACGCTGGTGGTGACAAACCCCTTTTCCAGCAGCGGGTTGTCGCCTTCCGGCCGCAGGATGTCGTCAACCCGCCCTTCCGGGACAGGATTGGTCATCAGGCCATCGAGAGTCTGAATCACTCCCATTCCAGCGCTCCCTTCTTCCAGACATAGATGAAACCGAGGAACAGCATGCCGACGAACAGGCCCATGGTGACGAGCGAACGCGCGCCCAGCTCCATGAAGACCTGGGTCCACGGCACGATGAAGATGATTTCCAGGTCGAAGACGATGAACTGGATCGCGATCAGGTAGTAGCGCACGTCGAACTTCATGCGCGCGTCTTCGAAGGCTTCGAAGCCGCACTCATACGGCGACAGCTTTTCCAGATCGGGGCGGCGGGGGCCGAGGAATCGGCCAACCAGCATCAGCGTAATGCCGATACCGGTGGCAACGATCAGAAACAGCAGAGACGGCAAATATTCGGCCAGCACAGCGATTCTCTCTTGCCTCTGCCGCTGCGCCTGCAGGCGCTTTGGCATGGGGGAGTGGACGGGAAACTGCCTGGCGCCTTGCGCGCCAGACCAACCCGCTTTACTTACAAATGGTGCCCAAGAGGGGACTCGAACCCCTACGACCTAAGTCGCTACCACCTCAAGGTAGTGCGTCTACCAATTCCGCCACCTGGGCAAACGATCGCATCAGACTATCTTCCCGATGCGCCGCGTATTGTAACCGTCTTCAGTCTTTCTGGGAGCCTTCCGAAGGCTTTTCTTCACCAGAAACCGAAGATTCCGCCTGAGCCGGCACAGTTGCGGCCGGAACCGGGGCGGCCGGGACCGCATCCGCCTTCGGAACCGCCGGCAATTCGCCCGCCGGAGCGGCCGGAGCACTGGCCGCCGGGGCGGACATCAGACCCAGATCCTGGTCGGCCGCCGGGCGATTGCCGTGGCCGGCGTACCAGGCCATGAAGAGGCTGATACCGAAGAACACCACGGCCAGCCACTTGGTCGACTTGGACAGGAAGTTGGACGCACCACGCGCGCCGAACACAGTACCCGAGGCGCCGGCGCCGAAGCCCGAACCTGCAGCCGCACCCGAGCCACGCTGCATCAGGATCAGCGCGACCATGGCTACGGCAACCAGCACGTAGACGACATTGAGGATCAACATCAGCATTGAAAATCCGCCCTCGGACTGAAGTGCCGGCAGCTGGCCGGCGACCATAACTAATTGTTTGCCGCCGCCTGTGCGATGGCCAGGAAGTCGGCGGCCACCAGCGAGGCGCCACCAACCAGCCCACCATCGACATCCGGCTGCGCGAACAGTTCCCCGGCATTGTCGGGCTTCACGCTACCGCCGTAAAGAATGGGCAGTGAATCAGCAATTCTAGCATCGATGCGCGCGACTTCGCCACGAATGAACGCGTGCACCTGCTGGGCCTGCTCCTTGGTCGCGGTCCGGCCGGTGCCAATGGCCCAGACCGGTTCGTAGGCAACCACGGCATTGGCGAAGCCCTCGGCCCCGACCTGCTCCAGCACCGGTGCCAGCTGGCTGGCGATGACCGCTTCGGTCTGCCCCGCCTCGCGCTGCTCAAGGGTTTCACCCACGCACAGTACCGGCACCAGCCCGGCATGCAGGGCGGCAGCAAACTTGCGCGCGACCAGCTCGCTGCTTTCATTGTGGTACTGGCGACGCTCGGAATGGCCGACCAGACCGTAGCGGGCCCCCACCTCATGCAGCATGGCCGCGCACACCTCACCGGTGTATGCCCCCTTTTCATTGCTGCTGACGTCCTGCGCACCAAAGGCCAGGCCGGTCTCGCCGAAGTCTTCGACCAGCTCGCCCAGGTACGGCATCGGCGGCAGGATCACCACCTCCACCCCGCTTTTGGGCAGCCCGGCGGCCACCTGCCCCAGCAGGTCGGTAGCGAATTGACGGCTGCCGTGCAGCTTCCAGTTTCCGGCGACGATCTTGCGGCGCATGAGCGGGTGGCTCCTGTGTGAAGTCAGCCGGTCATGATACCCGCTGCAGGAAAAATCCGTTTCTTTGTAAGCGGTTACATGGATTTTCAGCCAACGGCGCAGCCCCTCGTGACGGGTATTGGGTTGGCCGCGGAGAGCCCGGGGGGATTGGGGGCCTGGCCCGGGGGGGGGGGGGGGGGGGGGGGGGGGGGCGGCGGCGGGGGCGGGGGCGGGCGTCAGTCCTCGGCCGCCCGCGGCGCCCCCCCCCGCCCCCCCCCCCCCCCCCC